>NZ_JAEMGT010000069.1:0-35829 GCF_017655185.1 Rahnella sp. ChDrAdgB13
TAGCTCAGCTGGATAGAGTACTCGGCTACGAACCGAGCGGTCGGAAGTTCGAATCTTCCTGGGTGCACCATATTCCAAACATGTCTGAGCGACGACTTTCATATAGAGTCCTCCGGCATGTTAGAAAAACCCGCTTTGGCGGGTTTTTAGCTTTCTGCTTTTCCTCTCTGATTTTCCTCCCTTCTTTTTCATTTCCCTGATTTTTCTGACGTGTTCGGATGTGCTGTAGGTGTGGACAAAATGCGACTTTCGCCAGACTTTGCGATAAAGTAGTTTTCCTGTTTTTTCGTGATCATGGAGCATTCGATGTACGATCGATACGAAGGGCTAATATTTGATATGGATGGCACCATATTGGATACCGAACCTACGCACCGTAAGGCATGGCATCAGGTATTGACCAAATACAGTATGCATTATGATGTCGAATCCATGGTCGCTCTGAATGGTTCTCCAACCTGGCATATTGCCCGGTTTGTTATCGACAGCAATAACGTCGAAATGGATCCCCATCTCCTTGCCGCAGAGAAAACCGCTGCTGTGCAGGAAATGTTGCTTGATACCGTACGTCCTTTGCCATTAATTGATGTCGTGAAGGCTTATCATGGCCGCCGGCCAATGGCGGTAGGGACGGGCAGTGAGCACTGGATGGCTGATGCGTTATTGCGTCATCTTGGGCTGCGCGATTGCTTTGATGCGATCGTGGGTGCAAATGATGTACAAAACCACAAACCGGCACCCGACACCTTTTTACGCTGCGCTGAGTTAATCGGCGTGCCTCCTGAAAAATGCGTTGTCTTTGAAGACGCAGATTTCGGTATTGAGGCGGCCCGGCGCGCCAATATGGATTTTGTGGACGTGCGAACGCTGTGAGTAGCGTTGTGGCGCTGGCTTCATTATTTGGCAGCAGTTTTCTCAGCGCGACATTATTGCCCGGAAATTCAGAAGTCTTATTAGTCGCTTTATTGTCAGCTGGCAGCGCAATGCCAGCGGCACTGGTTTTGTCTGCAACTGTTGGCAATACCTTAGGAGGCATAACCAACGTCATCATCGGACGCTTTGTGCCGCAGCCCAAACCGCAACGTGGACTTGATGTTGCACAGAACTGGCTGAAGCGTTTTGGACCGGCGGCATTATTGCTAAGCTGGCTGCCGGTGATTGGCGATGTGTTGTGCGTGTTAGCAGGTTGGCTGCGAATGCCATGGGGTCCGGTGGTCTTTTTCATGTTGATTGGAAAAGCAGTGCGTTACATCGTTTTGGCTGTTGTGACGTTACAGGGGCTTTCATGGTTAGGTTAGATTGGCATCAGTTATCAATTATGGTCACATCTATGCAGATTCAGTATGCTTGCAAATTAATGGTTTCACCGAGCGGGAGGTCAATTTGATCCCGGATGTATCTCAGGCGCTTTCCTGGTTGGAAGCCCATCCTCAGGCATTAAAAGGTATTCGTCGCGGTATTGAACGTGAAACGCTGCGGGTCAATCCCGATGGTTCATTAGCGACGACCGGACACCCGGAATCTTTAGGGGCTGCACTGACGCACCGCTGGATAACCACCGATTTTGCTGAAGCTTTATTAGAATTCATTACGCCCGTCGATGACAATATTGAGCATCTGATGGCGTTTCTGCGTGATATCCATCGTCACGTGGCTCGTGAACTTGGTGACGAGCGGATGTGGCCATTCAGCATGCCGTGCTTTATCGAGTCCGGACAGGATATCGAGCTGGCACAGTACGGTTCATCTAACGTCGGGCGCTTTAAAACGCTTTACCGTGAAGGATTGAAAAACCGTTATGGCGCGCTGATGCAGGTGATTTCCGGCATCCACTATAATTTCTCGCTGCCGCTGTCTTTCTGGCAGGAACGTCTGGGTGTTACGGATGTTGAAAGCGGGAAAGAAGCGATTTCAGCGGGCTACTTTAAGCTGATCCGCAATTATTACCGCTTTGGCTGGGTGATCCCGTATCTGTTTGGTGCGTCACCTGCGATCTGTAAATCCTTCCTGAAAGGGCGTGAAACAGATCTGCCATTTGAATATACCGATTCCGGATTGTGCTATCTGCCGTACGCCACCTCGTTGCGTCTGAGTGATTTGGGCTATACCAACAAATCACAGAGCAATCTGGGGATCACGTTTAACGATCTGGAAACGTACGTTCAAGGCGTGAAGAAAGCGATTCGCACCCCGTCTGCGGAATACGCGGAAATGGGTGTAAAGAAAGACGGTAAATATCTGCAACTGAACACCAATGTGTTACAGATTGAGAACGAACTTTATGCGCCAATCCGTCCAAAGCGGGTCACCAAATCAGGTGAAAGCCCTTCTGATGCACTGATGCGCAGCGGGATCGAATACATTGAAGTCCGCTCGCTGGACGTCAATCCGTTCTCACCTGTGGGTATTGATGCGACTCAGGCGCGTTTCCTGGATTTGTTTTTGGTATGGTGTGCCTTAGCGGACGCACCGGAAATGAACAGTGATGAGCTGCTTTGTACGCGCAAAAACTGGAATCGGGTGATCCTCGAAGGCCGCAAACCAGGCCAGACGATTGGTATTGGTTGCAACGATGAGCGCAAGCCGCTGGTCAGCGTCGGGAATGCGTTGTTTGATGATTTGAGCCGTGTGGCGCAGGTTATGGACGAGCAGAACGGCGATCACCTTTATCAGGATGTCTGCAAAGAGCTGGTTGCTGCGTTTGATGATCCTGAACTGACGTATTCTGCGCGGATCCTTAAAGATCTGAAACAGCAGGGCGGCGTGGGCAGTCTTGGGCTGGAACTGGCAGAAAAGTATCGCCAGATGCTGGTAAGTGAACCGCTGGAAGTTTTAGATGCCAGTGCATTAATGGCAGAGCAGGACGGTTCATGGCAACGTCAGCGCACACTGGAAGCGGGTGATACGCTAAGCTTTGAAGAATATCTGGCTGCGAACGCAGGCAGTAGCGATGAGTAGAAAAGAAAAAGGCCACAATCAATGTGGCCAAATAAACATCTCTGTTTACAGGGATGATGATAACAAATGCGCGTCTTTCACTAATTAAGACCCGCATGCTGGGAAAAGGTTTCCTGAGTTCGTAAAAAAAATTAATTTATTTAGGAGAGGTGACGATATGCCACTGTTGGATAGCTTTACCGTAGACCATACCCGTATGGCAGCACCTGCTGTTCGCGTCGCAAAAACCATGAAAACCCCGCACGGGGATACCATCACTGTGTTCGATCTGCGCTTCTGCCGCCCGAATATTGAAGTGATGCCTGAACGCGGTATTCATACGCTGGAGCACCTGTTCGCAGGTTTCATGCGTAACCACCTGAATGGCAACGGCGTGGAGATCATTGATATTTCCCCAATGGGCTGCCGTACGGGTTTCTACATGAGCCTGATCGGTGTACCGGAAGAGCAATTTGTTGCTGATGCCTGGAAAGCGGCGATGGCAGATGTTCTGAAAGTGAAAGAACAGCGTCAAATCCCTGAGCTGAATGAATATCAGTGCGGTACTTACGAGATGCATTCCCTGAAAGAAGCTCAGGAAATCGCGCAACATATTCTCGATCACGACGTAGTTGTGAACCGTAACGACGATCTGGCTCTGCCAAAAGAAAAACTGTCCGAACTGCACATCTAGTTTTAGCGTGTTGCAGGTAAAAAAAAGACGCGTTCATCGCGTCTTTTTTATGTCTGTTATTCAGCGGATTAGCGTTGATTTACGCTGGTTTGCAAGGGCTGTAACGGGCGAACCTGCACCTGTTTGATCATATTGTCCTGCACGTCGAGAATTTCGACTTCGTAATCTTCAATGCGCAAACTGGTGCCGATAGTCGGGATATCTTCCAGCACTTCCAGAAGCATGCCGTTGATGGTTCGTGGCCCGTCGGCAGGAAGATGCCAGTTAAACGCTTTGTTCAGCTCACGGACGTTCGCGCTGCCTTCAATCAGTACAGAACCGTCGCTTTGCGGTGTCACTTCTTCAGCCAGAGTAGGTGACATCGACGTGGTAAAATCACCGACGATCTCTTCAAGAATATCTTCGACCGTCACCAGCCCCTGAATGTCACCGTATTCATCGACCACAATGCCCACTTTCTTTTTATTGCGCTGGAATTTCACCAGCTGAATGTTCAGCGGCGTACCTTCCGGAATGTAGTAAATCTCGTCCGCAGCGCGCAGCAGGTTTTCTTTGGTGAATTCTTTCTTCTCGGTCATCAGGCGATACGCTTCGCGTAAACGCAGCATGCCGATCGCATCATCAAGCGAGTCGCGGTAGAGCACGATTCGGCCATGCGGTGAGTGCGTGAGCTGGCGGATGATGGACTTCCAGTCGTCGTTAATGTCGATGCCGACGATTTCATTGCGCGGCACCATGATGTCATCAACGGATACTTTTTCGAGATCCAGAACGGAAAGCAGCATGTCCTGATTACGGCGTGAGATTTGCGAGCGCGATTCATTCACGATAGTACGCAGCTCTTCTTTGCTTACGGCATCACTCAGGCTGGCGGTGGTTTTGATACCAAACATACGCATCAGCAGACGCGAGAGGCTGTTCAGGATCCACACCAGTGGCATCATGATTTTTTGCAGCGGACGCAACAAAATGCTGCTCGGAAAAGCAATGCGTTCAGGATTGAGCGCTGCGAAGGTTTTCGGCAGAACTTCAGCAAACAGAAGAACCACGAAAGTCAGCACACCGGTGGCAATCGCGACCCCGGCATCGCCATACAAGCGGATACCCACAATGGTTGCCAGAGCGGAAGCAAGAATGTTGACCAGGTTATTGCCGATAAGCACGAGGCTGATCAACTGGTCCGGGCGTTTTAACAGCTTTTCGACGCGACGCGCCGCGCGGTTACCCTGTTTGGCCAGGTGACGTAACCGGTAACGGTTGAGTGTCATCATACCGGTTTCGGAGGCTGAAAAATAAGCCGAAACCACCACCATGATGATCAATGTGATGATCAGGGTTGTTGTCGAGACGTGCTCCAACGGGTATTCCTTTTAATTAATGAACCATGATTTGCTGGATCAGGCGACTGCCAAAATAGGCAAGAGTCAGAAGAATGGCGCCTGCCATGCTGAACCATACCACGCGGCGGCCACGCCAGCCTTCGTGATAATGGCCCCACAGCAGGACGATATAAACGAACCATGCCAGTATCGATAAGACAGCCTTGTCTATATTCTCCGGGCTGAACAGGTTGTTCAGATACAGTAATCCGGTGCACAGCGTCAGCGTCAGTAAAATGACGCCAATCTGGGTGATGTGAAACAGTTTACGTTCAATGCTCATCAGCGGTGGCATATCGGCAGTAAATGTCAGGCGTTTGTTCTTCAACTGGTAATCAAGCCACGCCAGTTGCAAGGCGTAAAGCGCTGCGATCATCAGCGTAGCATAGGAGAATAACGCCAGGCCGATGTGTACCAGCAAGCCTTTGCTTTCTTCCAGATGCGTGATGAATTCGCCCGGAAGGAAGGTGACGAACGCCAGATTGATCAGCGAGAAGCTGTAAACGATCGGTAAGACAAACCAGCCGCGATTACGTGAGGCAACAATAGTCATCACCGTACCGATGATTAAACTGACCACTGAACCGATGTTCACCAGACTCAGGTTCTGGCCGGTGCTGACATCGAATATGCGTTGCTGTAATGCCACAGCGTGGCAAATAAGCGCTACCACAACAGAAATCAGTGCTAAACGCCGGTATGCGCTGTTCTTCCGGATGATGCTCGGAATGATCAGTGCAAGGCTGAGCAGATAGGCCAACATGGCGACGAGAGCAAAAACTGACATAGCGTTTCAGTAGCATCGAAAAGTGAATGAGAACCGCAGTATAACGTTACCGGCGTCACGCTCCAACCTATCTGAGATGCCAAAGCAGAGATCGTCCGCGCTTCGTGTTATAATCCCGCAATTACGTCGCAAGAGCGGCCTGTCATTACGTTGAGCAAGAGACGATGTTTGAGAATTTAAGCGATCGATTGTCGCGCACACTGCGCAATATCAGCGGCCGCGGGCGGCTGACCGAAGAAAATATCAAAGAGACATTACGTGAAGTGCGTATGGCGTTACTGGAAGCGGACGTTGCGCTGCCGGTCGTTCGCGACTTCATCAACCGGGTGAAAGAGAGCGCTGTTGGCCATGAGGTCAATAAGAGTCTGACGCCGGGTCAGGAATTCGTCAAAATTGTCCAGAAAGAACTGGAAACCGCGATGGGCGAGGCTAATACCGAGCTCAACTTAGCGGCGCAGCCACCGGCTGTCGTTCTGATGGCGGGTTTACAAGGTGCTGGTAAAACCACCAGCGTCGGTAAACTGGCGAAATTCCTGAAAGAAAAGAAAAAGAAAAAAGTGCTGGTGGTCTCCGCCGACGTTTATCGCCCTGCGGCGATCAAACAGCTGGAAACCCTGGCGCAGCAAGTTGACGTGGATTTCTTCGCGTCCGACGCGCAGGAAAAGCCGGTGGATATCGTCACCCGCGCCCTGCAACAGGCCAAACTGAAATTCTACGACGTTCTGATTGTCGATACCGCCGGCCGTTTACACGTCGACGAAGCGATGATGGACGAAATCAAACAGGTTCATGCCGCGATTAATCCGGTAGAAACGCTGTTTGTGGTCGATGCCATGACCGGCCAGGATGCGGCGAATACCGCGAAAGCGTTCAACGAAGCGCTGCCGCTGACCGGTGTGATCCTGACGAAAGTCGACGGTGACGCCCGTGGTGGTGCTGCGCTGTCGATCCGCCACATCACTGGCAAACCGATTAAATTCCTGGGTATGGGTGAAAAAACCGATGCACTGGAGCCGTTCCACCCGGATCGTATCGCGTCCCGCATTTTGGGCATGGGCGACGTGCTTTCTCTTATCGAAGATATTGAGAGCAAAGTTGACCGTGCACAGGCTGAGAAACTGGCCAACAAGCTTAAAAAAGGCGATGGTTTTGACCTGACCGACTTCCTCGAGCAGCTCAAGCAAATGCGCAATATGGGCGGCATGGCGAGCATGATGAGCAAATTGCCGGGCGTGGGTCAGTTGCCTGACAACGTCAAATCTCAGATGGATGACAAGGTTCTGGTGCGGATGGAAGCGATCATCAACTCGATGACGATGAAAGAACGCGCTAAACCAGAAATTATTAAAGGTTCCCGCAAGCGCCGTATCGCGCTGGGTTCCGGCATGCAGGTGCAGGACGTTAACCGCTTACTCAAGCAGTTCGACGATATGCAGCGCATGATGAAGAAAATGAAGAATGGCGGCATGGCGAAAATGATGCGTGGCATGAAGGGTATGATGCCACCAGGTTTCCCGGGCCGTTAATCGACATCACTGTCTATATATCAGCCACATAGGCGGCTCATGCAAAATGCGGTCTGGGCTCTTTACGCTTTAGATTGCTTTTTGCGCCAAAATGAGTAAAATTTTCGGGCTTTTTATATTGCAACCAGACCCCGTTCCCCGATGGGGTCTGGTTGTTTTATTAACTAAAGAGGATGTTATGGTAACAATTCGTTTAGCACGTGGCGGCGCAAAAAAGCGTCCGTTTTATCAAGTAGTAGTGACCGACAGCCGCAACGCTCGTGACGGTCGTTTCATCGAACGCGTAGGTTTCTTCAACCCATTGGCTTCTGGCCAGGCTGAAGCACTGCGTCTGGACCTGGATCGTATTACCCATTGGGTAGAGCTGGGTGCAACCGTTTCTGATCGCGTTTCTTCGCTGATCAAAGACGCTAAGAAAGCAGCTTAATCTGTCGCGGTGGTGGCAATGAGCAAGCAATCCAATCCAGTGGTACCCGCTGAGCCGTTAGTACTCGGCAAAATGGGTTCAACATACGGCATTCGTGGTTGGCTCAGAGTGTTTTCATCCACCGAAGACGCTGAAAGCATCTTCGAATACCAGCCCTGGTTTATCCAGCGTGCCGGTAAGTGGCAAGTTGTCGAGCTGGAAGGCTGGAAACGCCACACTCAGGACCTGATTATCAAAGTCAAAGGCGTTGATGACAGGGATGCAGCGAATCTCCTGACCAATTGCGAAATTGTTGTTGATTCAAAGCAGCTACCTCCACTGGAAGACGGCGACTACTACTGGAAAGACCTTTTTGGTTGCCAGGTAGTGACCACTTCCGGTTACGAACTGGGAAAAATCATCGATATGATGGAAACCGGTTCTAACGATGTGATGGTAGTCAAAGCCAACCTGAAAGATGCCTTCGGACTCAAGGAGCGGTTGATTCCGTTCCTCGATGGGCAGGTTATCAAGAAAGTCGATCTCACTACTCGCACTGTTGAAGTAGATTGGGATCCTGGTTTTTGACCTCCGTAACGTTTACTGATGTAAACAACGATGGGTTGAGCGATAAAGCATTCGAAAGGGGTAGGCTATGTGGATTGGTATAATTAGCCTGTTTCCTGAGATGTTCCGCGCAATCACCGATTACGGGGTAACTGGCCGGGCAGTTAAAAATGGCCTGTTGAGCGTAAATTGCTGGAGTCCTCGTGACTTCGCATACGACCGACATCGTACCGTGGACGAGCGCCCTTACGGCGGTGGTCCCGGCATGCTGATGATGGTGCAACCTTTACGGGAAGCTATTCATGCAGCAAAAGCAGCGGCAGGCGAAGGTGTGAAAGTGATTTATCTTTCACCTCAGGGACGCAAGCTGGATCAAACCGGTGTGTGTGAACTGGCGGCCCATCAGAAAATTATTCTGGTTTGTGGTCGTTACGAAGGGATTGATGAGCGCGTAATCAAAACCGAAATTGATGAAGAATGGTCAATTGGCGATTATGTTCTCAGTGGTGGAGAGTTACCGGCAATGACGCTGATTGATTCAGTTTCCCGCTTTATACCGGGCGTTCTGGGTCGTCAGGCTTCAGCAGAAGAAGATTCTTTCGCTGACGGATTGCTCGATTGCCCCCACTATACCCGCCCTGAAGTGTTGGAAGGCATGGAAGTTCCGCCAGTTTTACTGTCGGGAAACCACGCTGATATACGTCGCTGGCGCCTGAAACAGTCGCTGGGTCGAACCTGGCTTAGAAGACCTGAACTTCTGGAAAACCTAGCTCTGACTGACGAGCAAGAGGTGTTGCTGAGAGAGTTCCAAAAGGAACATCGGCTCAGTCAACAAAACTATGAAGGGAACGCTTAAGCGTTACGCTAAGCCCTCCCGATATATCAGTTTACCTAGGGTAAGAGACATATTATGAGCAATATCATTAAACAAATCGAACAAGAGCAGATGAAGCAAGACGTACCTGCATTCCGTCCAGGTGATTCCCTGGAAATTAAGGTATGGGTCGTTGAAGGTTCTAAAAAGCGTCTGCAGGCATTCGAGGGCGTGGTTATCGCTATTCGTAACCGCGGTCTGCACTCTGCATTCACTGTTCGCAAAATTTCTAACGGCGAAGGTGTTGAGCGTGTATTCCAGACTCACTCCCCAGTAATCGACAGCATTACTGTTAAACGTCGTGGTGCCGTTCGTAAAGCTAAACTGTACTACCTGCGTGAGCGTACTGGTAAGTCAGCTCGTATCAAAGAGCGTCTTAACTAAGGTATCGCTAACGCGACATCGACTAGTTAATAGAGAACAAGGGGTTAGCCATCGGCTAACCCCTTTTTTTGTGTTCAGTGGCGGCAAAATGGCGGAAAATTGACTACGCAGCAGGGCGCTGGCTGCCGGGTTTTGAGATGACCCGGGCGACGGATTCGTGGGTGGCAAACGTACAGCTGCATTCAATATTCTGGCACTGATGATAACGCTCTTTGGTCGATTCACTCAGATAGCGGCTTGAACGGGTATGAGCGACTTTTCCACACAGCGGGCAATGCATCATAAAAACCTCCGGCATGACAGGTAAGCGATGGAGTCATTATGAAATTCATAACTTGCAAAAGCAAGTTATAATTGTGATATTGAAGATTGATAGGTGATGTCTGCAATATAAATCTTCAAATCCAATGTCGTGGTAAACCCTTTGGCATTGATGTCATGTTTTGCCGAGTTAATGACCCAATTCTCATTATCAATAACCTCCTTAAAACCTTGTACATTGACAGGCGTTTGCGCACTCAGGTCTGCCCGCCCAAGTGCCAGCTGAATAGTGAAGGAAGACGAGTCGTTCTGGATTTGGTTAAAAACGGAATCAGCCGCACGTTTTGCCGTTTCCTCATCAGGATAAATTTTACTCAGCTGAAGAGGGTTTTGATTTTTACCCGCGATATAGCTGTTGTCTGCGTCCCCTTTGTTCTGGCCAGCGGTTCGTGTGAGATCGACATTGCTGGTGGTCGCCGTTTTGACATCATGCCATTGCGCTTTCACACCGCCATACGCCAGTTGATCAACCAGTTTAAAGGCGTATTTATCCCCATCACTGCGCTCGATGGTTCTCCACGGCAATGCCTGACCGGACGCGGTACGTCCTACGCTGGCTTTGTAGAAAATGATCGAACCGTTTTTGACTGTTACCTGAGCGCCGTAAATTTGCGCCAGCCGTGTCAGGAAATAGCTGTCAGCTTCGTTCGTCTGATCGATGTGCGAGATCTTGATGCTATCCAGCTCCGCCGGGATCACCGGAAGGGTGAGTTTATTCCGCGCAGAAATGATACGAACGATCGCGCCCAGCGTGTAATCGTCATACGACTGGCTGAGTTTGGTATCAAAGGAACCACTCAGGTCTGCACTGCGGGCAGTGACGGTGATGATGTCCGGTGCGCCGGAATATGTCACCGTATCGACGATAAAATAGCCGCAGTCATATAACGCCAGCTTCGACCACCCGAGATGCAAATGCAAAACGGTTCCCCGGGCAGGCATCTGCAACCTACCATCGCTGTCGTCGAAGGTCAGGTTCAGAGTATCCGCCACAAAACCGCTGTTATCTGTAACGGATAAGCTGATGATACGGCTGGAAATATTCTCTTCCAGGACTTTGTTTTTTACCGTCAGGGTAAACGCCGGCGCAATGCGTGCGCCAGCCGGTAACTGATAATCGGTAATCATAGTCAGACTCCCTGAACGAAGTTGCTGACTGCCGAACTGGCCTTGTTAAATAGCCCTTCAGCCTGAGCCAGCAGATCGCTAAACATGGCCGCCTGAGATTCATCGACGCGTTTTAAACTGACCGAAAAGCTGATGCTCCGTGCCTGACCGTTCGAATTAATTTCGGTGTTATCGTGTGTCATGTTCTCAATAATAAACATACCGTAGATGGTTCCGCTGCCTTCAATCAATGGCCACGCCCGCCCGGACTCGGCCATACCTTCTAAAACTTGCAAATAGCTTATTCCACCGGTAACTTCCGGCAAAAGCAGCCCGCTGAGTTTCATCGACTCTTTCCCCAGCCCCAAAAACTGGGAAACCGGACGTTGCCCGATACGGGTGTTTTCCTGCCAGTTGTAATTTACTTCCCGGTGAAGCGTCTGATAGGGAAGGGTATTTAGTTTAAAAACGAACAAACCCAGTGACATCATCATCCGTAAAACCCTCCGTTAGTAAACTGGCTGTACCCGGCGTTGGTGGCGTTCCATTCCCGCTCGTTCATGGTGTTTGCGATAAGCTCGCGAATTTGATTCTGATCGGTGTCCGGCGTGGCGGTGAAACTGACATTGACGGTGGTTGCGCGGTTGTCGGTCAGGTTATTCGCCACACTGTTTTTGGCCGGCTGATACATGCCCAGAATGCCGCCCGTAGGGGAAATGCTCTCCACAGGCGGCGTTGACATATCCGGGGCAGCGCCAGGTTCGTCGCCGCCGAAAATAGAATCCCACCCTTTTTTAGCCCAGCTAAAGATTTCGCCGATCTGGGAAACCGCCTTGTTCAGCGTGACAAAAACTTCACCGATTGCGATGCCGACTTCTTTACCTATATTGGTGAAGCCACTCAGTTCGTCCTGACTGAATTTTATCGGTTCGAACAAATCCGTGATCCAGCCCAGCGCGCTTTTGAAAGGCGCAAACGCTTCACTGACCGGCCCCATCACGGAACTGAAGCCTTCAATTATGCCGCCAACAACGGCACTAATCGGCTCCCAGAGTTTCACCACGGCAATGCCAATACCGGCTATCAGCGCGATGACGGGCAGAAGTGGAAGCCCGATGGCGGCGAAAGCCGCGGCAATCGCGCCGCCCGTGCCGGTAAAAATGGTGCCTAACAGACCGGCACCGGCGATCAGCATGTTTACACCGCTCAGAACCGGCGCAATGACCATGCCCAGCGAGCCCAACCCGCCAACAATCCCGGTGACGCCTAATGCCAGCCCGAGCAGTGAACTCACCAGCTGCGGATTATCGGTGATCCAGGTATTAAGCGTGTTTAGCCATCCGGAAGCTGTCTGCGTCAGCTCGCGCAGCGCAGAATTCTGACCTTCGAACAGGTTTATGCGCAGCGTGTCCCAACCTGCGAACAGCTTTTTGACGTCACCATCCAGATTGTCGCCTTTCACTGTCACGGCCATTTTCGCCTCCGGCGTGACACCATTCAGTTCGCCAGGTGTTTGCGTCAGAACCTGATCGGCATTCATGCCTTTTGTAGCCAGATCTTTTTGTTTCGCCACGACTTCAGAAGGTGCATGGCCGGAAACCACCATGGAAAGCCCCTGCTGGCGCAACGCAGCAATGCGCGGATCGCCATTTTTCAGGCGGAGGAGAGACTGAACCTCGGAAATCCCGGCCTCAAAATCTGCGCCGGGTTTGAGAACCCTTTTGGCCAGCTCGAGTTTCGGCTGTGCAAAAGCGAGGGCCGACGAAGCCGCGCTTTTGAGCTGCCCGGTTTGCTGTTCACGCGTCTTGAATTGCTGCCCGATTTCCAGCCCTTTTTGTTCTATCAACATCGGTCGTTGCTGGCGGCGTTGTTCCCCGGGCTGTTCTTTTGCGGCTGTTTTTACGCCGCGATAGGCCTGCTTTTCGGCCGTTTTATCCGGCTCGAAAATCGACTCGCGCAGCGATAAAGAAGCATCAGTAATATCTTGCGACATCGTGCTGAATAAATTCTTGTCGGGCACGGTCATGTAGGTCTGCCAGACGTTGGCCGTCGCCTTGCGCAGCGACGCCAGTTCGTCGTTCATTTTTCCCAGCGTCGTGGGTAATTGTTCGAGATTACTCATCTGTTTTTACTCCGCTGCGTTGCAAAGCCTTATGCCGCCAGTTCAGGAGCTCCGTCAGCGACATGCCGCCCATTTCGGACGGCGGCCAGTGGAAGATCACCGCGATGTCTGCCATCAGATCATCGACGGTGAGGCATGGCGCGATTTTTACGCCTCCGGTTTCGGTGATAAAAAACCAATCACCTTGCCTGCCAGCGCAATCAGGTCCGGCAATTCAAGGCGCGCGCATTCTTCTTTGGTCAGGTTGGGCATCGTGATGCGCGGCAAAATAGTGATTAACGCGTCAACATCCGCATTGGCCAGTGCCGCAAGGCCGATACCGCGCAGGCTGCCCGCGGTCGGTTTAGTGACCTGGATTTCAGTGATTTCGGTTTCACCGCGTTTTAGCGGAACATCCAAAATGACGGTGTTGTTTTCAGTCTGACTCATGATTTTTCCTGTTAAAGGAGAGGAAGCCGGCAAGGTTCTGCCGGCTGAGGGAAGGGGGTTACAGGCCGAGCGCGGTGCGGTGTTCCGCCAGGCGGTCAACGCCATTGACGATTTCCACCATATTGACGGTGTCGATCTCAATCAGCTCTTTGCCGTCGATGGTCAGCTTGAAGTAAGTACACTGCGTGGTGACTTTGGTTTCAGTGTCTTCGCCCTGTTTGTATTCGCCGAAATCAAACTCTTTGTGGCGGCCACGCATCATCACTTCGACTGCGGAAACGTCACCGGTGTCGTCGCGTTGCAGTGAACCGGCAAAGCGCAGAGGAATATCCGACGTGCTGCCCCATTGCTGTAAAACCAGCTCATCCAGGCCGCCGATAGACCATTCCAGCGTCAGCGCGTCGTCGTCCAGACCGAAGTCCACGGCGACCGAACCGCTCATGCCGCCGCCGCGATAATTCTCCAGCTTGCGGGTCAGTTTCGGCAGGGTCAGGGAAGAGACCAGGCCCAGATAGCTGTTCCCATCGTTGAACAGGTTCAGGTATTTCAATTTCTTAGGAAGTGCCATGAGTCATTGTCTCCTTAGCTGTTAATGGACGCGGCAAAATTCACCAGATAAGAGTCGGTGATGCGCTGGCGCAGGGTCAGATCTTCCAGTGGAGGAACCGGGGTGTAGTCGTAATCGATAAACAATTTCCCGGCTTTCAGGGTTTCTGCGGTGTTCGCGGTTTCGTCGTACCAGCAGTCGCCGTCGATGATGTAACCCGCTGATTTCATCTCACGCATTTTGGCTTTAATGCCGTCGATCATGTCGCGAACCAGCGTCGGGGTCATTGGCTTATCGACCGCCCACATATGTGCTTCAGCCATCGTGTCCGCCAGAACCTGCGCCGTGCGGGTATAGTTTTCAAACAGGAACAGGGTGTCATCGCTACAGGTACGGTTGCCCCAGAAACGGAAGCCGTCTTTGCGCACCAGTGTGGTGACGCAGGCTTCGTTCAGCAGATCGGCGTCAGTGCCACTAGCCTGCAAATCCCAGAAGACGCTGGCAGAAAGGCCGGTAACCCCGTTGACGCCCACGTTGGATAACGTTTTGTGCCAGCCGGTTTCCTGGTCAATTTTGGCGCGCAGGCCCAGGGCTCTTGCGGTGGCATAAGCAACGTCAGGCTGGCTGGTGGCAGTATTCCAGTTCACGAAATCAGGCCAGATCAGCATCAGTTCGCGCTGGCTGAAGTTATCGCGATACTTGATGGCATCGGAAATATTTTTTGCGCCATACACGCCGACATAGCCGAAAGCGCGCAGCTGCTGGCAAACGCCTGCCAGTGCCGTGGCAACGGCCTGATTATCCAGCCCCGGAACGCCCAAAATACGCGGTTTCACGCCAAGTTCTGCCTGTGCGGAAAGCAGCGCTTTCATGCCGGTGTAGCGGCCATTGGCATCGGAACCGCCAATAATATTGGTGGTCGTTTCTGCTTCATCTTCACCTGTCGCGACGCGTACAACGACGGTGACCGGTTTACATTGATCGGCAATCGCCAGCAGTGCTGCACGCAGCGTACCGGAAGTGCCCGCTTTACCGCTGGCGGCCAGAACGTCGGTGATCAAAACCGGCGTGTTGAGGGGAAATAAAGTGGCATCCGCATCTTCTGCGGTACACACCATGCCGATAATTGCTGTTGAAACGGTGGAAATAACGCGGGTGCCGTCGTTGATTTCGACGACGCGTACGCCGTGATGATAATCAGCCATCAGGTCGACTCTCTCTGTTGTGGGTGGTGAAGCAAGGATGCCGGTTCACAAAAGAAAGCGCATTCGATGGCAGGCGTGGCAGGAGTGGCACAACAGAGAGGGAATTTGTTCAAATCAAAGAAATAAAAAAGCCCCCGAAGGGGCTGAGATCAGGCCGGTATTTCTGGCCAGGTGATGTCGGGGGCGGTGGAAAGATCTAAACGACTAAGGGCGATTCGGTAGGTTTTCCAACGGGTCAATTCCGTTTTACCTGCATTCTGAGAGAAGCCTAAATCAATTTCGTCCTGCAATATATTGATGTGGGTGGTAGCTTCAGCAATTTTGGACTCGGCGATCGTTATCGCTGCTTCGGTAGTTAGCTGCACGATTCGTGGCGCTCCCTGAATAACTTCTCCATTAATGTATTGGGAATCCTGTCCGATACACTCAAAGATATCAGCAGATAACATCAGAAGTCCCTGCCGTGTATAATCTTCGCTCTCCGCAGGTGTAAGGGCAATCATCATGCTATCTACGTAATTATTTTTATCCACGCCAATGAAATAATTTGTTTCGTAAATAGGTTGCTCGATATCACCATTCGGCTCAATATTTTTATTCATGAGTTAATCACCAAATCGCTAATAAATTGACATTTAGGGAAATGTTGCTGGAATTATAAATATTCGCACCACTGTTAGAAGCACCGTTGAACCATGCTTTTAACTCCCCGTTGAACGTTGAAATAAATAAGGCAGGGGTACCGGAAAATCCAGCTGGAAATGTCCACGTTGTTGTCGTATTTGCTGCTATAGATAAGTTTTGTCTACACCATTGTGTGCCATTTGGGAGTTTAACCCATGCCCCATTCCCATTGTTGCCAGATTGGAATTGATCAAGACGTACCGCGTGCCCCCACGATGTTGCCTGTGCGACATCGAATGTCTGCACTGTAGAGCCTGCAAGTAATGCCCTTTTCGCCACGGCGGCATTTAGTTGGGCGAGATTGACGGCATGCTCATTCGCAGTGGCAGCAGCAATCACACCGCCTGTCGTGATTAACGTCCCATCATTGCGAAATGTAAACCAGCCTTCATTACCGCCGCCGAAAACGTGAAATCCCAAATTGTGATAGCTGTTTGGCACCTCTGAATGGAAAATATCAACAAGCATATCAGTTCGTCCAACAATCCTAAGTCCGTTCGTCTGATAGTAATCTCCTGACTTTTGATTGCCCTTCTTTTCAATCCAGCCATTATCAGTCACAACCAGCGTTGGAGTGCTTACACCAGCACTGCCGACGGTGCCACCTTGTACAGGGAATGCCCCGACATTAGCGGCTGTGATGCTTATATCCGCCGTGCCATCAAACGCCTCTCCCGCAATTTTCCGTGCTGACGCCAGCTTAGTCGCTGCAACAGCAGTACCGCCTGAGGGCAGGCGCCCGTTGGCATTATCATTTACCGTTTTCACCGCTTTCGGTGTTGCTGCCAGAATCTCGCTGGTGCTATCGACCGCACTGCTGAGCTGAACGAAACCTTTATCCATTAGCGTTCCGTCCGGGTGTCGACGTGATGCTTCGTGTTCGGCCAGCAGGTTATTGACGTACTCTTCGGTGGCGATGACCAGTGTGTCGTCGATCGTCAGGGTTACCGCATCGGTGTTGGTGACCGTTATCACCATGCGTAATGTCTGGGTACGACCTGATCCTTCCTCGAGTGTCGGTTTGTAGCTGTCCGCCATATTGCTGACCGCGATCAGCTCTCCTTCGGATGAAAACAGGCCCATCTCGCGCATCCAGAAGCCGCCGATGCTGGCGGGAATAATCGCTTCGGCGATGATCCAGTTAGCATTTTTGTTGTCGGTCTTGATGGAGTTGAGTGGCAGACGATACGTTTCATGCACCAGTGCCGTCTGGCTTGCGGAAGGCGTCGTTGCGCTGCCGTTGCCGTCACCCACGGCAAGATGGGTAATATTGACGTCCTTTCCGCTCTCAATAGCTGACGCAATCCGCGCCTGTCCGAGAGCGGTGACGACTGATTTAAATTTGCTCATAAGATTCCTTATCAGTTCGGGTAAACGGTGAGTATTTCTGCGTCATAGGTGGCTGATCCCAGGTAAACCGTGCCGGGAACATCTTGCGTAATTGTCAGCCCAATCAGATGGCGGCTGGCGGGTTTTGCGTCATCAATCAGCCGCTCCATTTCTTCATACATCGCTTCATCAATGCCGGATTCGAGGACGCCGATATCGAGCTTAAACGTGCCCGGCGGATCATCGGTCTGCCACCATTCGCTGACATTAATGACGTAGCCGAGCGGCTCGACGACGCGTTTTATCGCGCTGATCGTGCCTTTGTGCTGATGGATGAACCACGCCGACTGAATGACGCTGCGTTTAATCGCCGCAGGCCATTCGCTGTCCCAACGGTCAACGGAAAGCGCCCAGGCCAGATAAGGCAGGAATTTGGTCGGACAGGTCTGCGGGTTCCACAACGTTTTCAGGGGAACGCTGATCTGCGCGAGTTCAGCACAGGCTTGTGCGGCGGCCAGTTCCAGCGGTGAAGATCCGCTGGGAAGTAACTTGTCACTCATCGGAGCCTCCGACCGTGATGGAATAGTGGTTGCAATAGGACGCCTGGGTTTTATCGAGCACGATATCAGCAGGCGGCTGGGCGAGTTCGACGCGCTGAACGCCTTCAACGTGTAAAGCCGCATAAATGGCAGATAAGCGGATATCCCGGCCTAAACGGTGCTGATCGCTGATATAGGCTTTGAGTTTTTCTTCCGCTGCCAGGGTAATTGGTTCTGATTCAGGGCCGGGGTAGAGGAACAGTGTTGCGTCGATTTCATAAGGAACGACGCTGGCAGACTGCACCAGGACACGGTCCGCAATCGGCCTCACATTTTCGTCGTTGAGCGCAATACGGACTTTCGCCAGCAAGTCTTCAGGCGCAATGCCATCCGCCTCCCGCGACAAAACGGAAATCGTTACATTGGCCGGAGACGGGCTGATGACAGAAATGTCGGCGACGCGGCCGTCAGCAGAAAGCCCGTGAAACTCGTAAGATCCTGACGGGCCTGCGACGCTCATTCCTTCAAATGCCTGCGGAATGCGGCTGCGAAAATCGGCATCACTTTCCATTACTGCTGGTGTCGGCGGGAGCGTCGTATTATCTGCCGGGGTCAGAACCAGCCGCTGTACACCGTTGTTCGCCGCCAGCTGATCCAGATCGCTGCCCGTGGCATACGCCACCATCACCGCGCGGGCGGCTTCGTTTACCCGCTGACGCAGGATCAGTTCGCGGTAGGCATTCTCTTGTAAGAGTTTGACCAGTGGCTCGGATTCCAGCGTCAGCGTACGGCTGATGGCTTCCTGCTGATCGGCGGGATATAGGGAAATCAGCGTGGTTTTACGTTCTTCAAACAGACTTTCATAATCCAGTTTTTCGACCACATCGGGGGCCGGTAACTGGCTCAAATCGATCGTTGCCATAGTGTCAGCTCACAGGAATATTGAGAGAAAAATCGGTTGCCGTATCGCTACGGTTTCCGGTCAGTTCCACGACCATTTTGCCGGTGTAACCGGTGTCAAAAGTAATGGCCGAGAGTGAAATACGCGGTTCCCAGTGCAACAAAGCGGTGTAGCAGATCGCCATCATTTGCAGGCGCAGTGCGTCGTTTTGCGGCTGGTCGATGAGCGATGAAAGCAGTGAACCGTAGTTCCGGCGCATCACCCTGGAACCGGCCGGTGTGTTCAAAATATCGCTGACGGACTGGCGGATATGATCGAAATCTTCAATTGCCGTGCCGCTGTTTTTGTTCATCCCCAGGTACTTTGGATTACTCATTGCGGGCCTCCGGTTTGACCGCCGCCAGTCTGAACGCCGCTGTGGCGATGGGTGTGCACAACGATGCCGTTGGACGTCAGGCTTCCGCCGCTGTGGGTTAAATTGCCGGTCAGCGTGCCACCTTGTTTAACTTCAAGAGAGCCGGTGGTCAGTTTGCGGGTGCAGACGACTTCCGGCGTATCCAGCGTGATGCGTGTGGTGGCGGTGCAGCGGATTTCCGGCGCGGTGACATCAACCTGCTCCGACGCGTCGATCACCGCCGTTTTGATGCCGCTGACTTTCAGGGCGCCGTTCGCCGGTTCGTACTCAAAAATCGCGCCGTCCGGAAATGCCAGATGCAGGGCATCTGCCGAAGCCGACGGTGCCGGTGAGGCATTGGAAAACACGGCCGGTAAGACGAATGCGGTATTGAGTTCGCCGCCCATCGACAGCAGTAAAACCTGTTCGCCCGGAGAGGGCGCCCACCAGCTGCGGGTCCGGCCCGCGCGGTGCGTCATCCACGGCAACCACGCCGTCACGTTGCTTCCGGTCGTAACGCGGCAGCGGGCGTTGGGTAAATCCAGTTCTGACACTGTTCCGATGCGTACCAGATTGCCAATCAGACGCATGATGTCGTTGAGTTGAAAGTTTGTATTCATGGGATTAAGGATGCCGTTTCACAGGGTTGAGCGACAACTGATGGCCGTCTGCCAGCGGATGGCACAACAGTTGTTATCGGGTTATTCAGTCCAGCTGCTGATCAGTTCTCCGTTGAGATAAACCTGGCGCGGCAACGCGACGTTCTCCGGCAGCGGCGGTTCCGGCAGGTGAGTAATCGTCCGTACGAAATTTTCGTCGGCGACCTGAACCCGCTCAGTGAGTTGCAGCGTGAATGACAGCGCTGCGCCCGGCTGCACAAAAGCAAAATCGGTCAGCCGGTGCGCCGCGTTGCCGAGAATCTCAGGCTGATTGATCCGGAGCCAGTCGAGGATGGCGACCACCATCTGGTCAGTCAGACTTTCATCGGGCGCGTTGTCGCTGCTGACGCTTAACGTCAGCGGATAGCGATATTCGAAAGAAAGTGATGAGGCCGAGGTGGCGACGACATTTCCCGCGCCGGTGGTCATCACCAGCTTTTCAGGGGCGGATTGGAAAAAGGGGATTTGCTCAATCAGCCGTTGTTTTAGCTGTAGTGGTTTTTGCATGTTGTGCCTCCTGACACTTTTTGATGGTCTCAATCTGCAGGCCGCAGCTCAGCAGGGCGGATTCCAGCTGGAGAATATCGGCGCTCAGCGCCGCGTTAGTGCGCGGATGACTGGACGGAACCGGGCAGGAACTGACCGCCGGACAGCCAATGTAAATAATCGCTGGCGGAGCTGAAGGCTGGCCGGTCGTGCAGCCGGCTAACATCAGCAGGCAGCTCAGCGTCAGCCCACTGACGCGATTGCGGATTGTCATGAAGGCTCCTTTGCCGTTCCTGTTCCCGGGACTGCATCACCTGCGCGGCGGTGCTCAGGTCTTGACGTAACGCCAGTTCGGCGTCCGCGCGTTGCTGCATTTGCTGATTCAGCTCTGTAATCAGTTGATCCCGCTGGTGTAATTGCACGGTCAGCGCGTCGTGCTGCTGAACGGCGTTGTTGAGGTCGTGCTGTAGTGAACGGTTGGAAAGCAGCAGGATGACGATTAACAGCACCATTCCTGCCAGAAGTGCCAGCATTGCTTTCATTCAATTCCCTTCAGGCAAACGGTGAATTCGGCGTTTCTCCGGCGTTCCAGCCCGCTGCTGCGCTGGCCTTTCACATAAACCCAGCGAGGAAGTTGTCCGCAGGCCTGCCGCCATTGTTGTTTGTTGATGAAATACGCCAGCGTGGATTTGCAAGCCGCGCCGGTACCGACGTTAAAACTAAATGACACCACGGCATCAAAGACCGGCTGCGGCATGTCGGCGGGCATGCACTTTTTGACGGCGCGCTCAGTTTGCTGGATATCCTGCAACAGGTTTTCAGCCGCCTGATGATCGCTGATCGCTTTTCCGGGAACCACGCCTGCCGTATGGCCAATGCCGCTGGTCCAGAAGCCCGCGCTGCACTGATAGGGTTGCAGCTGGCAACCTTCAAAGTCAGTAATCAGCCGCAGCCCTTCATCTGAAACCTGTAAGGCGTGATAACCGGGCAGCGCCGCCATCAGCGTCAGAATCGCGGCGGCGCTGCACCGCTTAAGAGTTGAGGTCTTCATAGGTGTTCGGATTAAGGTTGCTGCGCGCCAGAAGCTGGAAGCTTTTACGCCGGTAATACCAGTTGACGAGAAAAGTCCCGACGCCCACGCCGGAGCCGACTAAAAAAGCCACATCCTGTGATGTCAGGCCCGCCAGCCAGGTCAGCGACGTGGCAATGAAATAGGCGCAGGCCGAGCTGATGCGTTCAGTATTCAGTCCCATAACTTGATCGCTTCCTGAACCGGTTGTTCAGCGATATCAGGCATTTCAACGGCGGTGCCGTGAGGCAATAACGGGCCTAAGTCCGCGATGCCTTTATTGGCGGCGTACACTTTTTCCACGACAACCGCGGTGCGGCCGTAATAACGCCAGCACATGGAATCGAGGGTATCGCCCTGTTCTGCATAGAGTTTCATCGGTTTTCTCCGCAAGTGAGTGAAATCGTCAGGAGGTGAAATCAGTCTGCGGAATATGGCCGGAGGCAGCAATCTGAGAGGGTTGTTAAACGTGTGGCACAACAGGGAATTGAAGAGGGAGAAATGGCGGGGCGCTTAGCCCGAACAGAAGCCGGAGGAGTAAGCGCCACAACAGGAAAATACCGCCCGCAGATCAGGTTTTCAGTGTGCTTCGTCTGCGCTCCCGTGGTAACAGAGCGCGTCCTGATCCTCACCGGTCAGAGCCTGGCCAGCCAGTTCAGAAATCAGTGACATCACGACAAGAAATTCTTTTGGATTGCATTGCGCTGTCTGCGAAATGTCTGCGATCAATTGTATCCTGGACAACGTTAGCTGTTGTTTAGTCAGGTTTTCCATTTTCTCCCCTCGCCAGATACTGTGTTTATATACAGTATTCTTTAATTGATCTAATACGTCAACACTCACAGCATTTTAAAAAATATAATTAATTGAATTAATGCGGAAATTTTTATTGGCGCGGTTTTTGTATGGATTTCAGCATTCACGGCAGGGAAACCGATCCACAGTTATTGACAGAACTCCAAGGTGAGTAAAAAGGCGGAGTTTCAGGGCGTGGCTGGCGGTGACGGACAATGCGCCATTGTTCGGTATGCGTCAGGAATATCTGCGACTCGCCGATATGCGGCGCATAAATGCCGATGACTTTTTGTCGCGGTTCATCGTAGGCGTTGAGCTGTTCACTGATCTTGCGGGCAACGCGCACGGTCTGATCTTTTCGCCGGATATGGATGCCGCCCTGCGCCTGAATGTAACGGGAAAAGCTTCCCTGATCCGCCGAGCTGCGAACTTCTTCAACACGTTCGTCAAACCGGCTGGCGAGGCTCTGGTTTCTGATTCGGCGGCACTCGCGCCAGGCACCGACAGAAGGGATGCCAATGGCGTGAAACTGCGGGATCCGCCAGGTCGATGCCCAGGCTGTGACGGCGGTGGCGACATCGGTCAGCAACCGGCCAGAATCATGATCGGTTTCGCCTTCCAGCGCGTAGCCATCGATATTTTTAGCGACATATTTGGCGATGTACCCGGCAGCGCCTCCGCGGTTGAGGGGTTTGCAGTGAAAACGGGATTCCGCTGCACCGGGTTCGTCGGGATCTTCTTCAAGCGCGTAACGGCGCATCACGTCGATCACTTTTTGCTGCTGTTCAGGCGGCGTGAACAACATCATATGCCAGTGTGGCGTTCCGTCGTGATGGGGCTCAACTACGCGAACTCCGTACACTTTCAGGCCTTTATCTTTAAACGTGGTGCGGATTTTTGCCCAGACGGCGACCAGGTATCTCTGCGCATTTTTAGGCGTAAAAGCGTGCTGATTCCATTTGGGATTGAACGTCGGAGCTGAATGCGGACTGTAAGTTTTCATCGGATGGTATTTTGACGGCGTCGTCATCGTGATGAACAGGCCCCGATCCTGCTGCTGACAGGCAACATCTTCGACGCCGGCAATCAGTGTCATCAATTCCATGCGCCGCAGTTTAGGGTTCGAAACGCTGGCTAAAACGGTATCCAGCAGGCTCAGTCTGTCACCGGATTCGACGTTTTCCAGCTCACACTGCTTCAGGTAACTGAGCGTGGAGAGGCGGCGGGAAACCACGTCACGGATGGCATTTTTGCTGGCATAAGGCGAAGTAGACCGGTTTACATAACCGCAGGCGATCATCAGCGCTTCGCGCCACAGACGCTGCTGCGAACGCAGTTGCCTTTCCCACCATTCACCGCTGACCAGCCGCGAAATACTGGCGACCGCCGCCTGCGCGGTCATCCGGCCTTTTTGCCATGCATTCCAGTACAGTGGCTGTACGCGAACGGAACGCGCCATCGCCGACAGATGCCCGAAAATCTCACGCTGCGTGCTGTCTTGCAGTAAAACGTCCGGTTCAGACACCTGTTCCAGCCAGCGTTCACAATGATGTTCGTAAGCATCCTGCATATGAATGGCCAGGGTGTTTGCCAGCCGTTTCAGTGCGTCATCATTCAGATCGGGCAGGCGGTTGAAGGTTTCCTCTTCTGTCAGCAGCTTTTCCGAATACTGGCGGTAAAGTCTGTGGCGCGCGCTGACCCGCTGGATACGCGGCCATAATCGCTGTACAAACACGGTCATCAGGAATTGAAATGCCGGACGCACGCCCTTTGTCTCCAGTAAAAACTGATACCGCTGATGCAGGGGCGCGCGCAGGCAGCGCGGAAGGGCGGCAATCTGAGAAGTGCCGCCTGCTGGCGCTGGCAAAAATCACGGCTCAGCGGTTTTTCCAACGGGCTGCTTATTGCCGGGCGCGGCGCATTCCACCACCACGGACCGGATTCATTTTTTCCGGTCAGGGGAGCGAACGCAGAAGATGATGTTATCTCCGGCAAATTAATTTTCATAAACTATTTCCCCCAAACGGTTTTGCAGAAAAAAGGCAGCAACATGCCTTCCCGGAAAAGGAATATTTCCAGAATGAATTTATTAAAAACTGAAAAAGAAAAGTTACTTATACGGGGCGGTAATTCTTTTTCCTGAGCTCATTAATCTCCTGACACTCAATACAACGCTGAACGCCCGGAATAATCTTTCTGCGCTTTTCCGGAATGACACTCCCGCAATCCTCACAGAAGTATGCAGACGGAGCACGCGTCGTGCGGGTTGCGCGGGCGATTTGTTCCTGTAAAACAGTTAACTGATATTCCTGGGATTCATCCATCCAGTCTGCCATCAGCAAAATTCTCCTGTATATCGCGCGGTAAAATGGCACAGGGATAATATGGCCTGAGCAATTTTTAATTGCTCCTCGGGTTTTAATTCTGAATACGTCAATAAGGTATGACGGCGCTTAAGTCCGGCATGGAAACATAATGTGGTTTTCAATTTATCCGAAGCCTGATCAAAAATTGTTTCCAGTTTATTTTTTCTGTCAGAAAAATAGGTTTCCTTTAAATGCGCGATCTGGCGCAAGCCTGTGAGTCGCTGCTGCTCTGTGCCTAAAAACATAACCCCTCCTCAATGACCCCATTCCGTGAGCAGGAGATCCTCCTCTCTTTGCCGCCTGTTGCTTCAGGAACGCATTGCGGATTCTCCACTGCGCCGTAAATTTGGTATCATGGCTTTCTAATGGTACATTACATAATCAATCTAAACTTGCATTTGCAAGTTGTCAAGATGATATTTACAGGTCCAGGGGTTTTCGCCAGATGCAATTAGATGAACTCGAAGGTGGGAAAGCCGTTCTGACGCGTATGCTTCAGGCTTACGGCTTTAGCATGCAGAAAGAACTTGGTGATCTGTATGGGTTATCCTCTGGAACGATAAGTACCTGGGTAAGAAGAGATTATTTTCCCGGTGATGTGGTTGTCGCCTGTGCGCTGGATACCGGTGTTTCACTGCGCTGGCTTGCAACGGGCAAAGGGAATATGCAGGATGCGCCGTCCGCAGGATCATCCGCTTCTGCAAGTGTGCTTCAGCTTAAAAAGTTGAGATTGCGAGGTGGCGCTTTAGAAGAGGAAGGCATGTGGGTAGTCGATCCTTCTTTACTGGACGGTTCTCTGGCTGAACCGGCTTACATCGTTAAAGGCAATCACTCCTGGATCATCGATTTAGGCAGCACAATTCCGGGCAACGGGCGCTGGCTTTTGAATATCGATGGCGATGTGGATGTCTATGACGTGGCGCGTATCCCGGGAAATCGCATTAAAGTGACGCGGCAGGACAGCCATTTCGAATGCGGCGTGGAAGAAGTCACGGCGTTAGGGCAGGTCTTTATTACGCTTGATCGCAATCTGTAATTCTTCACCCTCAGCAACCGCCCGGACGCTGAGGGAAATCCCGTAAAATTCCCCTTATCTTTCTGACTCCCCAATCTGACTTTTCCTTATCCCTTCACACTGTGTGTAATTTCCACGGTACAGCAGGATCAACCCCTGAAGAATTAATGTAAACCTAACTTTCCGTATTCTGGTTTAATGGCTGGTAATGGTAATTTTAAGTTTACAACTAAGGCTTGATAAGTTTACGCGCTGTGTTAATGTTGTCCGCAGATGCCTCAATGGCAGCCCATTTTCCTGATAAGCGGAACACCATCATGCAAAAAGACGCCCTGAATAATGTTCATATCACTGCCGAACAAATCCTGATCACCCCGGAAGAATTGAAAAATCGCTTTCCTTTAAGCGTCAGTGACGAAACCAGCATTTCCGAAGCACGTAAAACCATCGCTGATATTGTGCATGGTCGTGATCCTCGTCTGCTGGTGGTGTGTGGTCCTTGTTCCATTCATGACGTTGACGCCGCGCTCGATTACGCGCGTCACCTGAAAACGCTGGCAGCGGAACTGAGCGACCGTCTGTACATCGTGATGCGTGTTTACTTCGAAAAGCCCCGCACGACGGTAGGCTGGAAAGGTTTGATCAACGACCCGCACATGGACGGCACGTTTGATGTTGAAGCCGGTTTGCACATTGCGCGTGATTTGCTGTTGCAGCTGGTTGGCATGGGATTACCGCTGGCGACCGAAGCGCTGGATCCAAACAGCCCGCAGTACTTAGGCGATTTGTTCAGCTGGTCGGCAATCGGTGCGCGTACGACAGAATCTCAGACTCACCGCGAAATGGCGTCAGGTTTGTCCATGCCGGTAGGCTTCAAAAACGGTACCGACGGCAGCCTGGGCACGGCAATCAATGCTATGCGTGCAGCGGAAATGGCGCACCGGTTTGTTGGCATCAATCAGGCCGGTCAGGTTTGTCTGTTGCAGACCCAGGGTAACCCGGACGGTCACGTGATTTTACGCGGCGGCAAAACGCCAAATTACAGTGAGCAGGACGTTCAGGCGTGTGAAAAACAGATGAGCGACGCGGGACTCCATCCTTCCTTGATGATAGATTGCAGTCACGGTAACTCAAACAAAGACTATCGTCGCCAGCCCGTTGTGGCTCAGTCCGTAATTGATCAGATTAAGGCCGGCAACCGCTCTATTACGGGCCTGATGCTGGAAAGCCATCTGAACGAAGGTAGCCAGTCTTCTGAACAATCGCGTTCAGAAATGAAATACGGTGTGTCGGTAACCGATGCCTGTATCAACTGGGAAACCACGGAAAACCTGTTACGCACCATGCATCAGGAACTGGGTGACGCACTGGCGGCACGAATCGCAGGAGAGTAAGTTTTTATGGTGGCAGAACTTAACGCGTTGCGCGATCAGATCGACGACGTCGATAAAGCGTTGTTAGATCTCTTATCACGGCGTCTGGCGCTGGTGGCAGAAGTCGGGGAAGTCAAAAGCCGTTATGGTTTGCCGATTTATGTGCCTGAACGGGAAGCCGCAATGCTGGCCTCCCGCCGTCAGGAAGCGCAGAACCTCGGGGTTCCGCCGGATCTGATTGAAGATGTATTGCGCCGCGTAATGCGTGAGTCCTACTCAAGCGAAAACGATAAAGGCTTTAAAACGTTGCATCCGGCGCTGCGTCCGGTAGTGATTATCGGTGGAAACGGGCAGATGGGGCGTTTGTTCACGCGTCTGCTGGAGTTGTCCGGTTATCAGGTCAAGGTTCTGGAGCAGGAAGACTGGCCGCAGGCAGAAACATTGCTGGCCGATGCCGGAATGGTGATTGTCAGCGTGCCGATTCATCTGACCGAAGAGGTGATTGCCCGCCTGCCAAAACTGCCTGATGACTGCATTCTGGTGGATCTGGCGTCGGTAAAAAACCGTCCGCTTCAGGCGATGCTGGCAGTACACGAAGGCCCGGTGCTTGGCCTGCATCCGATGTTTGGTCCGGATGTCAGCAGCCTGGCAAAACAGGTTGTGGTGTATTGCGATGGCCGCGAACCGCAGGCATACCAGTGGTTACTGGAGCAGTTGCAGGTGTGGGGCGCGCGGTTGCATAAAATCAGTGCGGTTGAACACGATCAGAACATGGCCTTTATTCAGGCGCTGCGCCACTTCGCGACATTCGCGTATGGCTTACATCTGTCGGAAGAGAATGTTCAGATTGAACAGTTACTGGCGCTGTCTTCGCCGATTTACCGCCTCGAGCTGGCGATGGTCGGGAGACTGTTTGCACAGGATCCTCAGCTTTATGCAGACATTATTATGTCCTCCGAAAGCAATCTGGCACTGATAAAGCGTTACTATCAGCGATTTGGTGATGCGCTGGCGCTGCTGGAAAGCGGTGATAAAGACGCGTTTATCAGCAAATTCAGAAAGGTTGAGCACTGGTTTGGCGATTATGCACCACGCTTCCTGAAGGAAAGCGGTGCGTTATTGCGACAGGCCAACGACAACCGTAAGTAACGGCTGATTCAGTTAAAAAGAAGGGCGCCGCATCATGATGCAGCGCCCTTTTATTTTGGCTCAAATAACCGGTCAGAGATCGACAGACACGACGTTTTCGCTGGGGTAACAACCGAGCACTTTCAGGGAACGTGTGATCGGGGCCAGATCCTTCAGCGCTTTTTTCATCTCTTCCGAACGCAGGTTGGCCTGCACGTCGATATAAAACATCTCTTCCCACGGATTGCCGTTAATCGGGCGAGATTCCAGTTTCGTCATGATGATGCCCTGATCGCGCAGAACCAGCAGCGCATTCACCAGCGCACCTGCCTGCTGACCTGTCGCCATGATCAGAGTGGTTTTGGCAGGAACCTGATCGGTCACTTCAATTGCTTTGCGTGCCAGAATAATGAAGCGGGTGATGTTTTCCTTCTGATTCGCCAGATTGTGTTCAAGCACTTGCAGTTTATACAGTGCGCCACCGGCTTCGCTGCCGAGTGCGGCAATGTGCGGCGAATTTGCGGCGGCCACTTTTTCCATGGCAGCGGCGGTGCTTTCGCAGTATTCAATTTTCCAGTGCGGGAAGCGGTTGATGAACTGGCTGCATTGCTGGAACGGCTGCGGGTGGCTGTAGACCGTCTGGATCTGCGAAAGGTCCGTATCGGTCGCGACCAGAACGCAGTGATCAATAGGGTTAGTCAGTTCGCCGACAATCGACAGGCTGGTGTGTTGCAACAAATCGTAAACGTCATTGATTGAGCCGGAACTGGTGTTTTCGATAGGCAACACTGCGTAATCTGCCTGACCGGTTTCTACCTGCGAGAAGATATCCTGGAATTTCTGGCAGCCGCATTCGATGAACTGATCGAAATGACGGGCAGCAAACTGACGGGCGGCGAGGTGTGAATAGGAGCCTTTCGGGCCAAGAAACGCGATACGTGCGGAGTCGGAACTGGTTTTGTTCAGATGCTGCTGAAGAAGTGCCTGCTGTGTCAGAACGGAATCTTCGATAATAAGCTGATAAACGCGGGTGATGTAATGTCCGTCCAGACCTTGTTTTTTTCCTTCCTGAATCAGTGCATTAATCAGTTCTATCTCGCGCTCTTTATCGCGAATAGGGCGGTGAGAGTGCATCTTGGATTGCGCGACTTCAATCGCCATCGAACGTCGTTCTGCCAGCAGGGCCAGCAGTTTCAGATCTAATGCACTGATGCGCTCGCGCAGTGCCAGTAATGAATTCTCGGTCATGTTATTACCCTTTTGATGTTCTTTCTTTCAGCAAAATTGTGTGAAACGCAGGTATAAAAAAAGCCCCCTTTTCAGGAGGCTTTGTTGTTCGTCTTCGCATTCATTCTTTCGCGACGAAACGCCTCCCAATCAGGGGAAGGTAAAAAAGAATGCGAAGAAAAACAGACGGGTATTCATGTAGGTGTTGTTTCCATAAAGTTGAACTGAGTCTTAAAGTAACCGCTGGGTTTTCCCTGTGTCAATAAGGATTTCTTTCAGGCACAAAAAACGCGCTCCTGAGAGCGCGTTGTGAACTGCCTTTTCGGATAACCCGGTTATTCCTCTTCTTCCTGCACCGGTTCCAGATTGAGTTCTTTGACGCCGGATTCTGCACGGCGGGCTTCACCCTTATGCTGCGCTTTGTTGAGCTGACGCTCAAGTTTGGTGGTCATGTCGTTAAGGGCAGCATACATATCATCATGCGTGGCACTGGCAACCAGTGTGCCATTCGGTGTACTGATGGTCGCATCGGCGACAAATCCCTGAGGTCCTTTCGACAGGATTACGTGCGGGTTAATGAGCTGAGTTTGCCATTTATCCAGTTTTTTCAGACGTCCTTCGATGTGTTCACGAATCGCGGGAGTGATGTCCATTTGTTTACTGGTAATGTTAACTGTCATATGACTTACCTCTCTTTTTCCGTCTCCGATGAATCCAACATACCAGCCTTTTTTGTGAAATGCGTGCTCAAATCCACGGTTTTTTGTCACTTTTTGTCAACTTTGAAGATTCTGTGACCCAGGGTAATTTATGGCGGGAAAGGTCTTGAGACTTGCTGCCGGAGCAGGCATGATTGATGGGATCAGTACGCTATTGTTTCGGTTTTTTCCAGAATTTTGCCGCGCATTTTTTTATCCTTTCTGTTTTCACTCCCCCAAAAAAGAGCCAAAAAAAACGGCAGCCTGAGCTACCGTTTGTGTACGGACATGTAAAATTACGCTGCGCTATTGGCGGCAATAATTTTCGCGACTTTGTCAGCCTGGTTGTTCAGCTGCAGTTCGCGGTAGGCATTTTCCATCAACGGCAGCGCGTCGTGCGTTGCTTTCGTATCCGGATAATCTTTCAGCATTTGCTCTACACGGTTAACGACAGCGACGTAAGCGCCACGTTTAGTGTAGTATTGCACCACTGACAGCTCGTATTTCGCTAAACGATCTTTCAGGAATACCAAACGTTTCGTCGCATCAGTGGCGTACTGGCTGTTTGGATACGAGTGGATCAGCTGGCTGAAATCACGGAATGCTGCACGTGCATGCTGTGGATCGCGGTCTGAGCGATCAACACCGAAAAATCCTTGCAGTGCACTGTCATCCAACGCCATATCCGTCAAACCACGCATGTACATGACGTAGTCGATATTGGGATGGGTTGGGTTCAGGCGCATAAAGCGATCAATAGAAGCCTGAGCCATTGGCAAGTCAGCAGACTTGTAATAGGCATAAATCAGATCTAACTGAACTTGCTGCGAGTAAGGCCCAAACGGATAGCGGTTATCCAGCGCTTCTAATTGCGCAATCGCGCCTTTAAAGTTACCGTCCTGCAGCTTTTGCTGGGCAGTCGCATAAAGGACGTTAGGCGGATTATCGGGAACCGTTTCTTTGGAACTGGAGCAACCGACCAGCGCCAGGCTCAACGTGGCTGCTGCCACCAGATATTTCACACGCGTCATGACGTTTTGATTATCCTCAGGTGTTATTCTGGGAGACTGTCCGTTAAGCTCCCGACAAAGACCAGCTACAATAGCACATTATTTTAAACGGCATCGCCGTGAAAACCCAACGTTAACCAAGAAGCTGCATATGGCACAACAAGTACAACTCACCGCAACGGTGGCCGAATCTCAACTCGGTCAACGGTTAGATCAGGCTTTGGCCGAATTGTTCCCTGATTATTCAAGATCTCGCATAAAAGATTGGATCCTTGAAGACAGGGTCACGGTCAATGGCAAAAAAGTGACCAAACCAAAAGAAAAAGTGTTGGGTGGCGAGGCTATCGCAATCGATGCGCAAATTGAAGAAGAAGCGCGTTGGCTGCCACAAGATATCGCGTTAGATATCGTGTATGAAGATACTGATATTTTAGTCATCAATAAACCCCGCGATTTGGTTGTTCATCCGGGCGCAGGGAATCCGGATGGAACAGTGCTCAACGCATTGCTTCATTATTACCCTGCAATTATCGACGTTCCCCGCTGTGGCATCGTTCACCGTCTCGATAAAGATACTACCGGTCTGATGGTGGTCGCAAAGTCGGTTCCGGCACAAACGCATCTGGTGACGGCACTTCAGGCTCGCGAAATCACCCGCGAATATGAAGCCGTCGCGATTGGTACAATGACGGCAGGCGGCACAGTGAATGAGCCGATTGCGCGCCATTCCACCAAGCGTACGCACATGGCGGTCCATCCGACGGGTAAACCGGCGACTACGCACTATCGCATCATGGAGCATTTCCGTGCTCATACGCGTTTGCGTTTGCGCCTGGAGTCCGGACGTACACACCAGATCCGCGTACATATGGCACATATCAACCATCCTTTGTTAGGCGATCAGCTCTATGGTGGTCGTCCGCGCCTGCCAAAAGGCGCCTCCGAGTCGTTCATTAATATGCTGCGCGGATTCGATCGTCAGGCTCTTCACGCGACTATGCTGCGTCTTTATCATCCGGTCACCGGTATCCAGATGGAATGGCATGCGCCGCTTCCTCAGGATATGGTCGATCTGATCAATGCGCTCAAAGCCGATACCGAAGAGTTCAAGGATCAGATGAACTGGTAATGAGCTCGCTTATCCAGCCTCAATGGCCGCAACCGGCATCGGTACGGTCATGTGCAACAACCCGTCAGGGAGGCATCAGTTTGCCTCCTTACGGATCGCTTAATCTCGGCGGACATGTCGGAGATAGCCCTGAACATGTCGCGGCGAATCGTCAGCGCCTGGTCGAACTCGGTGAATTGCCGTCTGCGCCGCATTGGCTGGAGCAGGTTCATGGCACCGATGTTGTTAACCTGACGCATCAAACTCCTTCACTTCCTGCTTTAGTTGCCGATGCAGCTTATACCTGTGAAACGGGTGTAGTGTGTGCCGCAATGACAGCTGACTGCCTGCCGGTTCTTTTCTGTAATCAGGCGGGTGATGAAGTGGCAGCAGCGCATGCGGGCTGGCGTGGATTGTGTGCAGGTGTGCTGGAAAATACGGTTTCCCGTTTTGCATCAGCGCCGGACAAGATTATGGCGTGGCTCGGGCCAGCCATCGGGCCGTCGCAGTTTGAAGTCGGGGGCGAAGTGCGTGAAGCCTTTATGGCTTTTGATCCCGTATCATCGGCCGCATTTGTGCCAGCGGGTGAGAAATTCATGGCGGATATTTACCTGCTTGCACGGCTACGCCTTCAGGCGGCGGGCGTCACGGCTATTTATGGTGGCGAGTATTGCACCGTGTCTGACAGTACCCAATTTTACTCTTACCGGCGTGACGGAATTACCGGGCGGCTGGCAAGTTTAATTTGGCTGATATAACCTGTCGAATCAAGACGATCCATCGCGCATAGCAGCTGTCCTCCGAATATACTGCCAAGATAACCTTGAAAACGTGAGGGTTGACCTCATCTAATCTCCAGTAGCAATTTTGTTCAGTATTGGAGGTGTTATGCGTCTGGATCGTCTTACCAGCAAATTCCAGCTTGCCCTCGCGGATGCTCAGTCTCTCGCGCTCGGGCGCGACAATCAATTTATCGAACCCGTCCATCTTATGAGTGCTTTACTCACTCAGGAAGGCGGAACCGTGCGTCCTTTATTAACAGCAGCCGGGGTTGATACCCAGAAACTGCGCACGGATGTTGATCAGGCTTTGGGGCGTCTGCCGCAAGTTGAAGGTACCGGTGGTGATGTTCAACCATCCCATGAGCTGGTACGTGTTTTAAATCTTTGTGACAAATTGGCGCAACAACGCGCTGATACCTTTATTTCTTCAGAACTCTTCGTTCTGGCTGTCATGAAAGACCGCGGCTCTTTGACTGATATGTTGAAAGCCTGCGGCGCAACGGCCGAGAAGATTGCTGTGGCTATCGATCAAATGCGTGGAGGTGAGAAAGTGGATGACCAGAATGCCGAAGACCAACGTCAGGCATTGAAGAAATTCACTATCGATCTGACCGAGCGTGCCGAACAGGGCAAACTGGACCCGGTCATCGGTCGTGATGAAGAAATTCGGCGGACTATTCAGGTATTGCAACGCCGTACCAAGAATAACCCCGTGCTGATTGGTGAGCCTGGCGTCGGTAAAACCGCCATTGCGGAAGGTCTGGCGCAGCGCATCATTAATGGTGAAGTCCCGGAAGGGCTGAAAAACAAACGCGTGTTGTCCCTTGATATGGGCGCGTTAGTTGCCGGGGCGAAATATCGCGGTGAATTTGAAGAACGTCTGAAAGGCCTGTTGAGCGATCTGGCAAAACAGGAAGGGAACGTCATTCTGTTCATCGACGAATTGCACACAATGGTCGGTGCAGGTAAAGCGGACGGCGCGATGGATGCCGGTAACATGCTGAAACCAGCGCTGGCGCGAGGTGAACTTCACTGCGTGGGTGCGACGACGTTAAATGAGTATCGCCAGTTCATTGAAAAGGATGCGGCGTTAGAACGTCGTTTCCAGAAAGTGTTTGTGGCCGAGCCTTCTGTCGAAGACACCATTGCGATTTTGCGTGGGCTGAAAGAACGCTACGAGCTGCATCACCATGTGCAAATTACCGATCCGGCGATCGTTGCGGCGGCAACTCTGTCGCACCGCTACATCTCGGATCGCCAGTTGCCGGATAAAGCAATTGACCTGATAGATGAAGCGGCGTCCAGCATTCGTATGCAGATGGACTCTAAACCTGAGTCTCTTGATCGTCTCGACCGCCGTATCATCCAGCTGAAACTGGAACAACAGGCACTGAAGAAAGAATCGGATGACGCCAGTGTGAAACGTTTGGAGATGCTAGAAACTGAACTGAACCAGAAAGAGCGCGAATATTCTGAGCTGGAAGAAGAGTGGAAAGCGGAAAAAGCGTCCCTGACCGGCACACAGAATATCAAAGCCGAACTCGAGCAGGCGAAGATCACGCTGGAGCAAGCTCGTCGCGTGGGTGATTTGGCCCGTATGTCAGAATTGCAGTACGGGAAAATCCCTGAACTGGAAAAACAGCTGGCAGCCGCCACTCAGGCGGAAGGTAAAACCATGAAGCTGTTACGCAACCGCGTAACAGATGTGGAAATTGCCGACGTGCTGGCGCGCTGGACCGGTATTCCGGTGGCACGCATGCTGGAAAGCGAACGTGAAAAACTGCTGCGTATGGAAGAGGAGCTGCACAGCCGCGTGATTGGTCAGAACGAAGCGGTCGAAGCGGTATCCAATGCGATTCGTCGTAGTCGCGCAGGATTGTCGGATCCAAACCGACCTATCGGGTCATTCCTGTTCCTCGGGCCGACCGGTGTCGGTAAAACAGAGCTGTGTAAAGCACTGGCGACATTCCTGTTTAACAGTGATGACGCGATGGTCCGCATCGATATGTCAGAGTTTATGGAGAAACACTCCGTGTCACGTCTGGTCGGTGCGCCTCCGGGTTATGTTGGTTATGAGGAAGGGGGCTACCTGACCGAAGCGGTTCGTCGCCGTCCTTACTCTGTCATCTTATTAGATGAAGTAGAGAAAGCGCACCCGGATGTGTTCAACATTTTATTACAGGTGTTGGATGACGGTCGCTTAACGGACGGGCAGGGCAGAACGGTCGACTTCCGTAATACGGTAGTGATCATGACTTCTAACCTGGGCTCCGACATTATCCAGCAGCATTTCGGCGAGGCGAGCTATGCGCAGATGAAAGAATCCGTCATGGAAGTGGTGACACACAGCTTCCGTCCGGAATTCATCAACCGTATAGATGAAGTGGTTGTGTTCCATCCACTGGGTCATGCGCATATCAAAAATATCGCGAAGATTCAGCTGGAGCGTTTGTATAAACGTTTGGAAGAACACGGCTATTCAGCAACGCTGACCGATGCCGCGCTTGAACTGCTTGGCAATACCGGTTTTGACCCTGTTTATGGTGCGCGTCCATTGAAACGTGCCATCCAGCAGGAGATTGAAAACCCGCTGGCGCAGCAAATCTTGTCAGGTAAGCTGATTCCAGGTAAGCCAATTACTGTTGATGTGGAAAATGATCACATTGTCGCAAGACAGTAATCAGTAGATAAAAAGCCAGTTACGGGCTCCAAAGCGATTTGGAGCCCGTTTTTTATTCATTCATTGAGCGTAATTAACGCATTCGATGTTTTTCTGAACGGTTGATAAAATAATTGAAATTAGGGGTTGCGGCTTGCTGAGAACTCCCTATAATGCCGCTCCATCGACAGGGAACAACGTGAACAACATCACGAAGTGACCGGTCGGAAAGATTAAAAACAGCGGCAATCGGATGAAATAAACGGTTGACACTGAATGAGGAAAGCGTAATATACGCCACCTCGAGTTAGCAAGCGAAAGC
>NZ_JAEMGT010000255.1:0-1276 GCF_017655185.1 Rahnella sp. ChDrAdgB13
AGGGCCACCACGCGGCAGCGGCAGTTGTAGCCGTTTGGCGGGAAAATGGTGTCCCAGATAGGGTCATCCCAGCGGAAGATACGCCCGTTGAGCGCCGCGTGCGCAGGACGGGTGCGGCTGTCCATGATGGCAACGTACTGCCAGTAAGGACGGAATACGACGTTCGCCCGCATCTTCTGATAACGCCCGGCCATGTAGGCGGACTGCGTGTTGGTGCGGTATATCGTGTCAAGGCGGTACGGCATCAGCTTTTTGCCTTCCAGCACGCCGTCTTCGTCCGCCTTCAGCCCCTTTCCCAGCCAGCCCTTGCGGGCCAGCTGCGGCATCAGGTCATCCTTAAACCTTTCGCGGGTCTGGCCGCTCTCAAGTGACTGAGCCAGCGCCTCATGCACGTCTGCCAGCACGTCCTGTTTGAGGATGCCCGACACCGTGAACGATGTTGCATGCGCCCGGTCTTTCATCTGCGACGTATCAAAACGGATTTTAAACCCCTTTGAACGGAAGTAGCGGATCGCCGCCTCCGGCTTCAGGGTCATGGCGTACCCCAGATCAACCACGAATGCGCCCCCACAAATCGGAGACAAACAGCGCATTCTCGATCAGCTGCCGCATCTCTTCATCATCAAGCTGCGGGTACGCCGCATCAATGATGCCGTGCAGCGCCTCCGGCGACTGCCCCTGACTGAGGGCCGCAATCAGCGGTTGCAACAGGGTTTTCATGGCCTCTTCGGTCTGCGCTGTCAGGGCGGCGGGTGCATTGTCGAGTGCGTCCTGAGCGCTGTTATCTCGCTGTACGCTCAGGGCGGCAGAGGCCGTGAACGGCAGCAGGGAACGGGCATCATGCAGGGCACTGAGCGCGGCGGGAATGTCTTTCTTATTTCCCGGTGGCACCAGAACCGCCTCCCCGGCAACGGGCGCAGGAATACCGGTGCGTGCATAGGCCCAGACCTGCGGGACGGGAATACCGGCGTTGACCGACGCCCCGATCGCGTCAGCCAGTGTTTTCAGATCTTCCGGCTCTTTGGTGTCGAACTCGAAGCGGCACATGCGACGTGGGGTGATACTGTCGTGACCGTTAAGCTTGAGCAGCGGATACAGCAGTTCGCGGGTGAGCGTGGTGGCCAGCTGGTTGGCATCGCTGGCCAGCAGTTCATGCCGTACGTCGTTGTGCACCTCGCCCAGCGCCCGTGAGCCGCTCCCGCCTTCGGTCTGCGAGGTGAGCGTCGCCCCCAGAATGACCTTGCTCTGGGTACGCTCACACCATTCAATCATGAAC
>NZ_JAEMGT010000070.1:0-49258 GCF_017655185.1 Rahnella sp. ChDrAdgB13
GGCTCGAACCGGCTCGGAAAAAGACTCTCGCTGTTTCTCACCGTTCATTCGACGTCGTTTTGAAAGCGGCCAATGGCTATGTAATTCGGAAGATAGATGCATGCTGATTTTGAATTGAAAAAGCCTCCAGCCGCTTTCGGAAAGCTTGCCGAGCGAAGTGTTTCGAGACCTGTGGCTCGAAACCGAGTGAGGGTACCGCGTAGCGGCAAGTTTTCGCGGCAATAGCGCTGGCCCCTGAAACATAGCCAGCGAGCGATAGCGCGCTGTTAGCAAGACGCGGAGATTCCAAAGAGGCCCCGTCCTGGGCCTCTTTGGTCGGTTTCGACGCAGCAGGTTAAGTGAACACAGTTATTGAAAAACCGAAACTTTCCCGGTCATAGTTACAGCCCCTCACTGCAAGTGAAAAACCGAAACTTCCCGGTCATAGTCCCAGCCCCTCACTGCAAGTGAAAAACCGAAACTTCCCCGGTCATAGTCCAAGCCCCTCACTGCAAGTAAAAAAACCGAAACTTTCCTGGTCCTGTAACCGAAAGCCGCCATGTGCAGCGGCTTCTGCACAAGGAAACACCTCGATCATATTCGAACTGCTTATCAGCAGACCGAATTGTCATTAAAACGTCATAACTCTGACTTAACCTACCGGTAACAAAATACAACAATCTGTGTTTTATTATTTCTGACGGTTTATCAAAAGGAGTTTTGACCATGCAACAACCTCTCTCCCTGCTTGCCCGCGCACTCTCTGCCGCCCTGCTGGTTTCCACATCTGCCAGCGCTTTCGCGGCTGAGCCGGACGCCCTGACAGACCGCGCAGCAAAAGGCGTGCTGACTGAACCGGGTGGCGCTCGTCGTCTGAGCGGTGACCAGACGGAAGCGCTGAAAGCTTCGCTTTCGGATAAAACGGTGAAGAACGTAATCCTGCTGATTGGCGACGGAATGGGCGATTCTGAAATCACTTCCGCACGAAATTATGCAGAAGGCGCAGGCGGTTATTTCAAAGGCATCGATGCCCTGCCGCTGACCGGTCAGTACACGCATTATTCTCTGGATAAAAAGACACAGAAACCAAGCTATGTAACGGATTCCGCCGCCTCAGCCACCGCCTGGACGACCGGCGTAAAAAGCTATAACGGCGCGATCGGGGTGGACGTAAACGGTAAAGATCACCAGACCATTCTCGAGATCGCCAAAGCCGCAGGCAAAGCGACCGGCAACGTCTCGACGGCAGAATTGCAGGACGCCACGCCAGCCGCCCAAATCGCGCATGTCACGTCCCGTAAATGCTATGGCCCGGAAGAAACGGCCGAAAAATGCGCCAACAACGCGCTGGAAAATGGCGGACGCGGTTCCATCACTGAACAGCTGTTGCAGGCACGCGCCGACGTCACGCTGGGCGGCGGCAAAAAATCCTTCAGTCAGTTGGCGAAAGCCGGCGAATTCAGCGGTAAATCTCTGAAAGACCAGGCGCTGGCGCAAGGTTATGTGTGGGTAGAAAACGCCGACCAGTTGAATGCCATCGCACAGGCCGACCAGAAAAAACCGCTGCTGGGCTTATTCGCCGACGGCAATATGCCGGTACGCTGGCAGGGTCCGAAAGCCACGTATCACGGCAATATCGATAAACCTGCCGTCACCTGCGAAGACAATCCGCAGCGCACCGCAGAGATCCCGACGCTGGCCGCGATGACCGAAAAAGCGATCGACCTGCTGAAAACCAATCAAAACGGCTTCTTCCTGCAAGTCGAAGGTGCGTCGATTGATAAGCAGGATCACGCTGCCAACCCTTGCGGTCAGTTTGGTGAGACGGTAGATCTGGATGAAGCGGTGCAGAAAGCCCTCGAATTTGCCCGTCATGATGGCAATACGCTGGTGATTGTGACCGCCGATCACGCGCATTCCAGCCAGATTATTGAAGCCGACGCCAAAACCCCCGGCCTCACGCAAACGCTGACCACCAAAGATGGCGCGCCGATGACCATCAGTTACGGGAATTCCGAGGATGACTCGCAGGGTCACACCGGGACTCAGTTGCGGATCGCCGCGTTCGGGCCACACGCCGCGAACGTCGTCGGGCTGACCGACCAGACGGATTTGTTCTATACCATGCGGGAAGCAATGAATATTAAATAAGCAGGAGGCCGCTGCTTTGGCGGCTCAAAGCCATTGTGTTGGATTGCCATCCAACGTGGCATCAGGTTTTAACTGGATCGCGAAAGTTTCGGTTTTTCAATTGCAATGATCGCTCAGCGGCTACCGCCGAAACCGAAATTTACTCGGTCAGCTGTCAGCCCTCACTGCAAGTGAGAAACCTAAATCTTCCCGATCCAGTGACTGAAAGCCGCCTTGTGCAGCGGCTTGTGCATAAAACTGAATCTAGTGCGCCAGAAACTTCTCAAGGAACTGTTTCGTCCTCGCATGCTGCGGGTTCGAGAATAGCGCCTTCGCAGGCCCCTGCTCTACGATCTTCCCCTGATCCATAAAGATCGCTCTGTCCGCAACATCGCGCGCAAAGCTCATCTCGTGGGTCACGATGACCATGGTGCGGTGCTCGAGCGCCAGCGCGCGGATGGTGTTGAGCACTTCGCCGACCAGTTCCGGGTCGAGGGCAGAGGTCGGTTCGTCGAACAGGATCACTTCCGGGCTCATCGCCAGCGCGCGGGCAATCGCTACGCGTTGTTGCTGACCGCCGGAAAGGCGACGCGGGTAAGCGTTTTCCTTGCCGCTTAATCCGACTTTCTCCAGCAGCTGATGCGCCGTCGCGATGGCTTTCGCCTTCGGTTCGCCCTTCACAATCACCGGGCCTTCAATAATGTTTTCGAGCACAGAACGGTGCGGGAACAGGTTGAAGTTCTGGAACACAAAGCCCACCTGCTGACGCAATTCGCGGACTTTGTTTTTTTGTTTGCTGATCGGCTTGTTGCCGTCAATTTCGATATTGCCGACTTTGATTGTGCCGCCGTCCGGCTCCTCCAGCAGGTTAATGCTGCGCAGAAGCGTCGTTTTTCCCGAACCGCTCGGCCCGATAATCGCGACGACTTCACCGGCATTAACCTGTAAATCGATACCGTGCAAAACCGTCTGGCCGTGGAATTTCTTCGTCAGTTGCTTAACGTCAATGGTACTCATGAAGGCTCCTGATCCTGGCGGTTAACGCGGTCTTCCAGACGGTTTTGCAGGAAGGATAAAACGGTCGCCAGCACCCAGTAAATAATGGATGCGGCCAGATACATGGTGAACACTTCCAGCGTGCGGGAGGTGACCAACTGAGCCTGACGGAACAGTTCCGGCACCTGAATGGTCGCCGCCAGCGAGGTATCTTTCACTAATCCGATAAAGCTGTTGCCCAGCGGTGGCAACGCAGTACGTGCCGCCTGCGGTAAAATCACGCGGCGCATCGTCTGCCAGGGGTTCATGCCGATACTTGCCGCCGCTTCCCACTGCCCTTTTTCAATTGACGAAATCGCCGCTCGCAGGGTTTCAGAAGTATAAGCCGCGGTGTTGAGTGAGAGGCCAATCATAGCCGCCGGAATAGGATCCAGCTCGATACCAAACTGTGGCAAACCGTAGTAAATCATAAACAGCTGTGCAATCAGCGGTGTACCGCGAAATACGGAGACGTAAAAACGTGACAGCCACGACAGTGGCCAGAAATGCGAAAGGCGCATCAGCGCCAGCATAAAGCCTAATATTAACCCGAAGACCATACCGCCCAGACTCAGCTGGAGGGTAAACAGGGTTCCTTTCAATAAAAATGGTGCTGAATCCAGCACCAGTTGAATACTTTCTTGCATCCGATAAAGACCTTTTGGATGTGTATCCTGAAACAACCCGGAGCAAGATCAGCTCCGGGTTTAACGGATAATTATTTGGTGACGTCAGCCCCGAACCACTTCTCGGAAATTTTGGCTAAAGAACCATCTTTTTGCATTTCTGCAATCGCTTTGTTGATGGCGGCCAGTAATTCAGGGTTGTCTTTGCGGATCGCAACACCGGATTCCAGACGGGAGAACGGCGCACCGGCAACGGCTAAGGTGTTGTTGGTTTTCTTCACCAGATCCAGCGCAGCCAGGCGGTCAACCAGAATCGCATCGGTACGACCTACGCGCAGATCCTGATATTTCGTCGGGTCATCATCATAGGTACGAACGTCCACGCCCTGAACATTCGCGCGTAACCATTGTTCGTAGTTGCTGCCCAGACCCACGCCTACTTTCTTACCTTTGAGATCTTCCGGCTTGGTGATTGAGCCTTCGTTACCTTTTTTGGTCAGCGCCTGAATACCGGAAACGGTGTACGGCGTGGAGAAGTCATATTTCTTCTCACGTTCAGGGGAAATGGTCACCTGGTTGATGACAACGTCAATACGTTTGGATTCCAGAGAAGCCAGCATGCCGTCCCATTTGGTCGGTTGCAGCTTCGCTTTCACGCCCATATGCTGTGCCAGCGCATCGGCGAATTCCACTTCAAAACCGGTCAGTTTGCCGTCTTCACCCTGGAAACTGAACGGAGGGTAAGTCCCTTCCAGACCGACGATCAGCGTGCCGCGGTCTTTCACTTTTTTCAGTAAGCCTTCATCAGCAAAGCTGTTGGTGACCATACCGGCTGTCAGGCTGACGGCCACAGCACCCAGAAGTAAACGACGACGCAATGTGGAAAAAACCATATACACCTCAGTTATTATCGATGTTAGAAAGTTATATATCTGACGATTTGCGCACAGTAGCACCCGCCGCGAGAGTTATCAGGAATATAATTTCATAATCTTAGCGCAAAATTGCATAAGCGTACTGTATGGCATCACACTTGCGGATGATACGCAAACAGTGCCGGCGCGCCGCCGGTATGGATGAACAGGATCGGGCCTTCGTCCGGGAATAATCCGCGTTCGATGCCGTCGAGCAAACCGGCCATTGCCTTGCCGGTATATACCGGATCCAGCAGCATCGCTTCCTGCTCCGCCAGCAATTTCACCGCCGCCATTCCCGCTTCATTCGGCTCACCGTAGCGCGGTGCAAAATAGTCATCCCATAAAACGATCTGCGGTATTTTTTCATCAAACTGCAAACTGGCAGCAACGTCACGGGCAATGGTTTCCACCTTCGGACGCTGCGTGTCGGCTTTACGTGACACCGTCACGCCTATCAGTTGTGTATCCGGCATTAAATGCTGCAATGCGACCGCCAGCCCGGCGTGTGTCCCCGCACTGCCGGACGCCACCACGATTGCGCTGAAATCGACGAAACTCGCGGAAGACTGTTCAGCAATCTCCAGCGCACACCGGACATATCCCAGCGCACCCAGCGCATTCGAGCCGCCGACCGGCACAACGTACGGACGAAAACCTTGCCCTTCCAGGCGCTCAGCTAATTCTGCCAGCTGCGCCGTCGGGTCGTGCAGTTCATCGCACATCACCACTTCGGCATTGAATAAATCCAGCAACAGGCGGTTGCCGTTGGTCAGATAATTGGCTTCGGTGGTGCCAATCGGGTTTTCCAGCAACGCAACGCATTTCAGGCCCAGTTTCGCCGCCACTGCCGCCGTCTGACGGACATGGTTGGACTGAATCGCGCCTGCTGTCACCAGCGTATCCGCACCTTCTGCCAGCGCGGCGGCGGCCAGATATTCCAGTTTTCTGAGCTTGTTACCGCCCATCGCCAGCGGCGTAATGTCATCGCGTTTGATATAGATGTCACGGCCCGTGAACTCAGAGAGACGGTGGAGTTTTTCTAATGGCGTGCAGTTGCCCAGTAAATCAATACGATCAAAGGCTTCCAGCCGGGTTTTAAGCAAAGCAATTTTAGCAGGCACAGCGTTCCCCTGACGCACAGCCGCAAGGCCGGCGAAGTCGTGATAGTCGAAGCAGATGTATTTGCGCAGAATGGTTATGAAATAAGTATATTAAGAATTAATACTTTATGCGGACAGATTCAAGACAAAAAAACAGGCCCCCGAAGGAGCCTGTTTGCGTTTTGTGTGTCAGTCTGTAAGAGCGCCGCTTACGCGGATTTCTGCCAGGCCAGATACTGGTCGTATTTGCGCAAAGCAATACGGTAGTTATCGTGGCCCGCCACCGGCAAATCACTGATGATCCGCTGGTGGATGCTGTCCCCTGAAAGCTTATCGAGAGGATAGTTATTTGCTGACAAGATTTCATCCAGACGGCGGAGGCGGACAACATACTCGCGCACCGTGCTGTGGTTCATCTCTGTCTGCTCGAACAGATATTGCTTAAACGCCATGATGTCAAAATATGACGAATGGCTGTTACAGCTTATCTCACTGCAAAAACGACACAGAGCGGTCAGTTCCTGCGACAGGTTGTGCCACACGTCATCATCAATAGGCTGGTCCATCTTGGCGATGGCCTCTTTATTGATGATTTGCCCGCGAAACACCAGTGCCATCCTGTCGAGTTCTTTTGCACACTGTGAGCAATGAGTCTGACTGTGTTTAAAATCTTTAAGATAACGGCTTAAAGGCCTTGTTTTGATTCCCGCTGGCATAAATTTATTCCTGATAAGGGATATAAAATGTATAACCGGCCAGGAAAAAGCGGATCAGTGGTCGTTGGCCAGGCGGCTGCGTAAACGCTTAATCGCCTGACTGTGGAGCTGGCTTACGCGGGATTCCCCGACATCCAGTACCGCCCCGATCTCTTTTAAATTCAACTCTTCCTGGTAGTAAAGCGTAAGTACCATCTTTTCCCGTTCTGGTAACGCATCGATAGCTTCCATCACCCGGTGGCGTAAATTGCCCTCCAACAGATGATGTAACGGGTTGGCCTCTTCGTGCCCTTCCATCAATGCCTCGGCAGTATCGCCGTGCTCTTCGCGCCATTCGTCATAAGAAAACAACTGGCTACTGTTCGTATCCATTAATATCTGCCGGTATTCCTCGATGGGAATATCCAGTGCCTGCGCCACCTCTCCTTCACTCGGTGGTCGCCCTAATTTTTGTTCTGCGTTATGCATCGCCTGAGACACTTCACGCGCGTTACGTCTGACGCTGCGCGGCACCCAGTCGCGGCTTCGCAACTCATCAAGCATCGCGCCACGGATACGCTGGACGGCATAAGTGGTAAACGCCGTACCCTGCATCGCATCAAAACGCTCAACCGCATTTAACAGGCCGATCCCTCCCGCTTGCAGTAGATCATCAAGCTCTACGCTGGCGGGAAGCCGCACCTGCAAACGCAGGGCTTCATGGCGCACGAGCGGAACATAGCGCTGCCACAAAGAATTTTTGTCTATCACGCCGTCGGCGGTATACAGATCGCTCACTGTCGTAACCTGGCAAATTGAGGGTCAGTATCATTGTGCCAGTGGTAATCCCCATTCAATCGCCTGAATAAGGACTGAAAAGCGCGGTTATTTTGATTATGTCTCGCACTTTCTGTTTCAGACCCGCAGGATTACCAGGATCGCAATCGCCTAAAAAACAATCACAACATAAAGATTATCCTAAATTATACCAGCGAATGCGTTTCATTAATCGTGGAAAAAGGTAAATTTTGGTTAAAAAAAACCCCGCCGGAGCGGGGTTTGTTCTGTTTGTAACCGGACTGCTTATATTGTCGCCAGCGACAATTATTGCAGCAGGGACAGTACAGACTGAGGAACCTGGTTAGCTTTAGACAATACTGAAGTACCCGCCTGCTGCAAGATCTGCGCTTTAGACATTGCAGAAACTTCAGTTGCGTAGTCAGCATCCTGAATACGGCTCTGTGCAGAAGACAGGTTAGTGGTGGTGTTGTCCAGGTTGGTGATTGCAGAATCGAAACGGTTCTGAACCGCACCCAGTGAAGAACGGAAGGTGTCAACTTTAGCAATTGCAGCGTCGATTGCTTTCAGTGGATCAGAAGTTGCCACACCGGTGTAAGCGTTGGTGTTAGCTGTATCAGAGATGTCACCGATGGTGCTTGCCACGTTAGCAGTACCAGTAGCGCCGCCGTCAGTGATAGCGCCTGCTGCAGTTTTGTAGTCTTTACCCTGAACGGTCACGTAACCTACTGCTGCGCCAGTCGCGTCTGCGCCAACTTTAACCAGTTTGCCAGTCTGAGTACCTGCAGTAACACCGTTGTCAGTGTCAGTGTAAGAAACGTCAGTGGTGTTCAGAGTTACAGCACCAGTAGCGTCATCTACAGAGGCTGCGTAGTTATTAGTACCATCAGAAACAACGTAAGTTGCAGTGGCTGCGCCTGCTGCTGTCTGAACGTTTTTCAGAGACAGTTTGCTTGCGTCCAGGCCCAGAGAAGTGGCAGCTGCAGACAGGTCAACGTTTTTCAGGGAGCCGCTTGCGCCAACCTGAGTGATAGCATCGCTGGTTTTCAGAGCGTTGCTTGATACAGAGAAACCGTTCAGACCCAGAGTAGTAGAGTCGATTTTTTGCAGGTCGATGGAGATAGTCTGGCCGTCGTTTGCGCCAACCTGAATTTTCATCGTCTGGTTAGAAGCCAGTACGTTCACGCCGTTGAACTGAGTCTGACCAGATACGCGGTCGATTTCAGACAGACGTGAAGTGATTTCGTCCTGGATTGAGGTCAGGTCAGAAGATGAGTTGGTGCCGTTGGCAGCCTGAACTGACAGCTCACGGATACGCTGTAAGTTGTTGTTGATTTCGCTCAGTGAACCTTCAGTGGTCTGCGCAACGGAGATACCGTCGTTGGCGTTACGTGAAGCCTGAGTCAGACCGTTGATGTTAGACGTGAAGCGGTTAGCAATCGCCTGACCAGCAGCATCGTCTTTTGCGCTGTTGATACGCAGACCGGAGGACAGACGCTCGATAGCGGTGCTCAGAGCGGACTGGGATTTGTTCAGGTTGTTCTGAGTCATCAGAGACAGCGTGTTGGTATTGATAACTTGAGCCATGAGTGTATTCCTTCAAATCTGGTTAAGGGTTCGGGCTTATTGCCCACGGCGTTCATCACCGTCCAAACTTGTATCGGCGCTACTCCCGCAACCTTTAGAATTATTTCTCAAAAAACGTCGATTTCTTACTTTGAGAATTACCCTTCCTTATACCGCCTATTCACGCCATTACTTTTTGTTGCGATCTATTAAACTTTTTCTCCGTCGTGCCGATAGGGCTTAAAGACTCTTATACAACCCGTACAAGGATACATATGGCCACTGTCTCTTCATTAGGTATCGGCTCAGGTTTAGATCTCTCCACTTTGCTGGATAACCTGACCACCGCAGAAAAGGCGCGTCTCACGCCAATCACCACGGCACAGACCAGTTACAGTGCTCAGCTGACCGCTTACGGCACGCTGAAAAGCGCAGTACAAACCTTTGCCGATGCGGCGACGGCATTGTCGTCTACCAATACTTACGGCGCGACGACGGCAACGTCTAACAACACCTCGGCATTCAGCGCGACCACCAGCACCGGCGCGGCGGCAGGTAAATATTCCGTTAACGTGACACAGCTGGCGGCATCTCAATCTTTAATCTCTGCCACGCAAAGCAGCAGTACGGCAGCATTAGGCTCAACCACTACCGGTAACTCGCGCACGCTGACCATCAGCCAGGGCGACGGCAGTACTCCGCTGAGCATTAAACTGACGGACGATCAGACTTCACTGACCGGCGTTCGCGATGCAATCAATAAAGCCGGCGGCGGCGTCACGGCGAGTATCGTTAAAGTGACCGACAGCAGCTACAAGCTGGTGTTGAGCGCCAACAATACCGGCACCAATTCTGAGATGACCGTCAGCGTGACCGGTGATGACCAGCTCAATAACATTATTGGTTATGACTCTTCCACCGGCACGGGTGCGATGACGCAAAATGCTGAGGCAATGAATGCCAAGCTGACGTTCAACGGCATAGATCTGGAGCGTCAGAGCAACACCATCAGCGACGCACAGGATGGGATCACCTTAAATCTGACGGGAACCACTTCCACCGCGGCCAGCCTGACAGTAGCGAAAGATACCAGTACAGCCACGACGGCCATTCAGACTTTCGTTGATGCCTACAACTCATTACAGGACACGTTCGCCAGCCTGACTAAGTTCACCGCGACCGCGACGAATACTGATACGGCTGACAGCACCAACGGTGCATTACTGGGTGACAGTGCGCTGCGCACTATTCAGACGCGTCTGAAATCCGCCGTCACTGCAGCATCAGGTTCCGGCACGATCAGCTCTTTATCCAGCATCGGCATTACGACCGACCCGGATACCGGCAAACTGGAAATTGACAGCACCAAACTGAGCACCGCGCTGACCAGTAATCCGAATGCAGTGCAGACCATGATGGTCGGCGACGGTAAAACCACTGGCGTGATGACCAATATCAGCAACCTGAATACCGGGTTCCTGAACAGTACCAACGGCACGATTGCTAACGCAGAAACGGCGGTTAACACCACCCTGAAAGGACTGACCGATCAGTACAACAAAGTGAATGACAGCATCAACACCACCATCGCCCGTTACAAAACGCAATTCACTGCACTTGATGTTTCGATTCAAAAGCTCAACAGCACGGCGACATACCTGACGCAGCAGTTCGAAGCCATGTCCTCATCAAGTTCAAGCTAGTAAGGAAACAGATTATGTATAACGCTAAAGGAACACAGGCCTACGCCCAGGTTGGCGTAGAAAGCGCAGTCATGAGTGCGTCGCCTTACCAGTTAGTCACGATGTTATTTGACGGGGCGCGCAGCGCCCTGATCCGTGCACGCATATTCATTCAACAGGGAAGCATTGCCGAAAAAGGCAAATCCCTGTCCATGGCGATTAATATTATCGACAGCGGATTAAAAGCCGGATTAAGCCGTGATAAAGGGGACCCGGAATTAGTGGATAACCTGGAAGCGCTTTATTCCTATATGGTCCGCCGTTTATTACATGCAAATTTACACAACGATCAAGAGGCCATCACCGAGGTGTTGGCCTTGCTTGAAAATATCGCCGATGCCTGGCGGCAAATCGGCCCAAACCACCACCCGTCGCAGGACCAATATAATGGATCAACATCAGTATCTGGTTAATGAATATCAACTGATCCTGTCTTTAAGCGAGCAGATGTTGCGGCTGGCGCAAGATGAAAAATGGGATGAGCTGGTCGAGCTCGAAGTCAGTTATGTGAAAGCCGTGGAAGCGACCACCAAATTACCGATGTCAGAACAGACCTCGATAATGGTTCAGAATGATATTCGCCGTTATTTACGTATCATTCTCGACAATGAAAATTTGATTAAAACGTTATTACAGGCTCGGATGAATACGCTCACCCAGCTGATTGGTCAGTCGTCCCGACAACAACAAGTGAACACGACGTACGGAAAAATTGATCTCCGTTCGATTGCTTTTGGCGATCACCAATAATTATTAAAGTACTTCTTTTGATTTATTTTTTTCCAATATTTCTTGTGCAAAAATAAGGTTTCAGGGGCAGAGAGCATACGGCTACCAGGGCTGATTCTCTCTGTCTCCTTCCGTAACACTCGCCTAAACCGGCAGCCTGTTTGTATTGGCATAAGCGGGAAGTTTTATATCAGGCAGCAAACAACAGGTTGCGGTCGTCATTTCGGGCATCATCGATATGGTTCGTAAAATAAAAGTGACTCCAGGGATAGGCACTATTTCGCTACTTATTCAGCATAGTGAGCTTTTTATTCACGATGTCTATATTAATAAGCCGCAATTAATCCTCGTGCAGAATGGAAGTCTTTCTATTACTAACCAGGAACAGCGATTCTCGCTACAGGCGGGGGAAATGCTGGTGCTCAACAGTGGACAAACGTTGAGTCTCACCCACCATCTCTCAGACAATGGCCCTTTCAGCTGCGCCATTATGGCCTGGGATCACCAGTTGCTCAGTGATGCGGGGCTCCATGCCACGGGCTTTTCAGCCCCACTGCTTTCCGTTGAAACGCTACAGGTTATTCCGCATATCCCGGTGGCTTTTAAACAGAGTTTTACCGATACCCACAGCGCCATTCTCTGGCATCACGGCCTGCCCGCGCCCATTACCCGCCATCGTATGCTGGAACAATTGCTCTGGCTGTCGCATCTGGGTGTGCGTTATTCGCTGCAACACAGCGAAAGCATGACACAACGTGTGCGCGAATTGCTGACAGATAATCTGCATAAATCGTTTACCGCCGCGGAAGTGGCGGAACAGCTGATGATGAATGAAGTGATGCTTCGCCGCCGGCTGGCGGCCGAGGATTGTGTCCTGCGCAATCTGATGATTGATGTCCGCATGACACAGGCGCTGCGGTTACTGCAATGCACCGATCTGGCGATTTCCAACATTGCCCATCAGGTCGGTTACGAAAGTGGCTCCCGTTTTGCGGAACGTTTTCGGAAGCGTTTTGGCTTCGCGCCTACCGCGATCCGCGGGCATATGCGACCCCTCTCAGCACAAACGATGACTTATAACAACTAACTCCTAAGCACTACAATGCTAAATCATGAGTAACATCACACAATAATTGATTACCAGATGTTAACCGAATATCATACACGCCGTTAATTTACGGGTGATCAGGGGTTGGCAGTGCACGTTTGGTGGGAAGTGATTAAAACGATTTATTGGGGTGGATTGGGTATTGCGGCACTGGTGACGCTTCTCGTGAGCCGCGACACGATTAAAATACGCTTGTTAACGTCCGGCATTATCGGGTTTACCTGGCCGATGAGCCTTCCCGTCGTTCTGCTCTTCTCCCTGTTCTGACGCTGTAAAACTGCGCTCATTAAAAAACCCGGCTTTCAGGCCGGGTTCTGTACAACTGTTGTTGCTACTGTTTACGTTGCTGCTAATTGCGGGTTTGCACCCAAAAGCCGTGGATCAGACCCGGCAGATAACCGCACAGTGTCAGGATGATATTCAGCAAAAAAGCACCGCCAAATCCGTTACCAATTAGCACGCCCAACGGCGGTACCAGGATGGTGATCAAAACTCTCCAGAATCCCATGTTCATCTCCCTTTGGTTATCATTGAGTTAATGATAGTTCAGGGAAACAAAGCCGCCTATCAGATGAAACTTAATTGATCAGGTCCAGCATAATTTCCACGTCTCGACGCACTTTATCGAGCAATTCGACATCGCCTGCGCGGTACTCGGCATCGGTTATCTGATGGATCTGGCGCATCTGCCATCTCACCTGCGTTTTTTGCTCGTCCGTCATATTGCGGCACATCACGATGATAAAATTGCGCAGCATCAGATGTTGCATGGCAGTTTCTTCGGCATGTTTGTTAACCGACATCACTAAATCGACTACCTGTTTTTCTGCCATAGCGTGTTCCTGCTGTCGTGAAAAGTCGGTGGGAAAGTCATTAAAACCAGACTAGCATGGCAACAGTTCGGTCAAAGCCGACAGCTGATGCAAAAACACCCGCTATTTCTGCGTCTAACCTGCGCATGGACACCATCACTATGTTTTCAACCGACGACGTTTTTCAGCGTCTGGCGTCTTCCCCCTTTCGCCAGCGCTTTCATCTTGGCCCGAAAGAATACGAATATTGTATGAGTCACGGGCCCGATACCGTGGCGCAGCACGCCGCCGATTTCATTAGCCGGCGGCTCGCGCCTGCGGAACCTCAGGCCGACGGCAGGCAGACGCCGATGCGCGGCCATCCGGTGTTTATCGCCCAGCACGCCACCGCCACCTGCTGTCGCGGATGTCTGGAAAAATGGCATCGTATTGCGGCACACGCTGAGATGACACAAACGCAGCAGGATTATACGGTTGCAGTGATCCTGCACTGGATACATCAGGAAATGCAGCGGCCCGCGCCAGCCGCTAAACCGCGGAAAGCAAAACCAAAAAATTCTGACCCACAACAAATGGATTTATTGTAAGAAGCGCATCACAGTGGTAAAAAAATAAAGAGTGACAGCAGTCACAATTTTTCAGGATTTAAGTACCCTGCTGCGTCTGTACTCTATAATTTTAAGGAATAAGACAGTTTTCTGCCGGGCAGCCTTTGCGCGCCCTTTTATTGTCTTCTTGTGCAGTCTTTCGGGTGAGTTTTCCAGGTGAAATGAGTTTTACACTGTAGTGAGGATTATTACCCCCCATTGGGAAAAGGAGGATGCATGTCTGAGTATCATTATTTATTGATAGGTGGAAGCCGCAACGGACAACGTCATGTTGATAAACAACATCAGTTTTCGTTGTGTTTTTGGGAAGATGCATCACAAAGTGCAGAACGTGAATTTTACGGTAAACAGAACGAGCGCTATAAAGTGAAGCCTGAAAAAGGGGCTGACGGAAACTGGTATCTGGTCGGTTATTGCGGAAATTGTTCGAAAATTCAGGCCGATGAACTGACCACCCAGGCGCTCACCAAACACGTTAAGCCGATGATGTAAGAAACAAAAGTATATTGAAAAGTACGATCGTAAACGAACCCCGCCCTTTTAAGCGGGGTTTTTGCTTTCTGAGAGTTTTCGCCGTCAGACATTCAGCCCATGAATTCAGGCGGCCATGCCCTGAATGTTTCGGGCGTAAAAGGCGACGTGCCCACCGATCGTGAAATGCGCTTCGTGGTGCCCTAAACGTCCGAGCGGCGCGATACGGACAATCTCCCCTTCAAATTCTCCGTCCTGAATTTGCGTAATCGCCACATCCAGCTGATAACTGGCCGGATGAACGCCCACCGGGAAAGTGAGTAATTTTACACGATCGCCCACCTGAAACCGGGTAAGCAGCGGCAGTGGTGCCTGTTCAAACAGATCCTGATCCATAGGTGACTCCTTGTTTTCCAGTGGGATTAATTACAGGATAGAATATGTTGCCGCGTCCTGCCGGATACCGGCGTGAAGCACTTCTCTCTTTACGCATTTTTCTTATGAACGACGTTTCGTACACCGCTGTTGTCCCCGCGTTGCCGCATAAAAACGTAGTTCTACACCATTGATAAGGATCCACCGTGAAAAAATTAACGCCAGAGCAATGCATTATCCTGACCGGATTTACCGGGATCCTGCATGGCGAATTCGAAGGATTTCACGAAAACTTGCAAAAACGACTGGGGCGGGAAGTTCAGACGTCAGAATTGGGATACCCGGAATTTATCGAGGAATGTCGGGCGCTCTATGAGGACGATTTTAACAATTTAATGCCAGACTGATAACAAGAAGGCCGGCCAAAGGAGTATCCTCTGCCGGCCTGATACCTGACTTAACCCGCGTGACTACGGTTTGACAATTCCGCGAATGAAATTCTCATTCACCCGGATCACATTTCCCGTTTCCACATTAATAACCTGATACTGCACCGGCGTTACCTCATCCAGAACAGCGATAACTTCAAACAAACCTGGTGTAAAAGTAAGCGTGACAAAAACGCCAACAGGATAGACAGCCATAATTTTATCCTTTCAATCATGCTCTTATAATGTACTGCTTTACCTACAGAAGTAATCATACATCAACTATTAATCACACCGAGTGATTTCATTACATACATTAATCACTCCCGATAAATGTTGCATAAAAGAAGTACAGATACGCGATAAAAAGATCAATATTTGATCAAATCAGACAACTCTGACAGACATGCACAAGACGTCATCCATTTTTACACTCTTTCGGGGCGAATGCCGGATACAGGCTTCGCTGCACTCCCCCAGCCGCTTGTTTTCGATGTAATTTCGGTTAAGAATATGAATCCATTTTGTTGCATTGAGAGCCCGCGCTGTGAGTGCCCAGATTTTTGAAACCGATGCGAATCATCCGCATCTGACACGACTGATTGCAGAGCTGGATGCTTATCAATACCCGCTCTACCCGCCGGAATCCTTTCAGGGAATTAACGTCTCCACGCTCGATGACGGTGAAATTTTCTGTTTTATGGCGCGGGTAGACGATGACTGGGCAGGATGCGCATGTCTGTATATTTCGCGGCCTGAAGGGCATGAAAAACCGATTGCTGAGATGAAACGGGTCTACGTGAATCCGCTGTACCGCGGTCAGGGTATTGCTTCACTGCTGGTTGATGCAATGGAAAGCAAACTGAAAACATTGGGCTATCGGGATTTGTTTTTAGAAACCGGCGTGTTTCAGGAAAAAGCCATCACCCTGTATGAAAAGCTGGGATACGCGCGCACAGAAGCGTTTGGCGATTATCGTCTCTCACCGGATCCGCTTAGCGTGTATATGATGAAATCGGTGGCCTGATACGGTGCGAAAATGCCGGGAGAAATGCAGAAAAATATCTCCATAACGCTGCCTCGTGACAGGGTTATGGAGACGCGAGAAGCAGATTACATCAGGACATTGCTTTTCGATGCAGGAATTTCATTGGAAGGAATAACCCATTTTTTCAGGGTGATAACGAAGAATTTTTTGCCTTTAGTGATCTTGGCACCGCGGTCGCCACATTCCAGCGCAAGTTTGAAAAACTCATCACTGTTAATACTAAAAGCCAGTTCGACTTTTTTCACCATACCGGAATTAAGCAGCTCTTCGGCTTCGATTAATGATTTGGCCTGAACGACTGACATAAATACCTCGTGAGAATGGAGGGAGTTGTATTTGCCCGAATACCCTATTTCACTTTTGTTTCATCATTATGACAGTATCGTGAACCTTCAGAATAGTGCTACGTTTTAGCGCACAAAATGTCCATTCCGTGCGCCTGTTCAAAACTCAGGAAAGACGGTAATGGCGATCAGGCATCGGGGTATCCGGCAACTGCGTCTGGTTGTTCATCTCGCGCAGGTTAATTTCGATATTGGTACACATCGCGTCCATCGGCAGATGGTTATTGGCATAGCCGAAAGGCATTTCCAGCTCTTCCGCCAGCGTATCGAGCGACAGGAAACTGTACGAAATAAAACCTGAAACCAGCAGCGTCATGTAATGCAAATCCACCACCAGCGCGAACGGCAATAAGCTACAGAACAGATAGACCGTTCGGTGCAGTAAAAGCCCGTAAGCAAACGGGATCGGCATGCTGACAATACGCTCACACCCGCCGACGACCTGCGAAAGTTGCAACAGCGTGGTGTCCATGTGGGTGTAGACGATATCCGACAAATCCCCGCTGCGGCGCCGTTCAGCAAGCCACTGTGACATCCGCAGCTGCACAATGTTGGTCGGCGCACGGCGTGACAGAATATCTTCCGCATCTTCCCCTAACAGACGTTCGAGATCAGGCCGCGGATCGCTGTGGCGCAGCTGATGTTTGAGGCTGTAACAGAACGCCAGCAACAGCGTCGTCACGCGCTGCGCTTCGCCCGGACACACCGCCATTACCTGACTTTGTAACGTACGACAGGCAATCAGTAACCCGCCCCACAGCTGACGCGCTTCGGTGTAGCGCGAATACGCCACGCTGTTCCGAAAACCGAGGAAGATCGCAATCGACACCCCCAGCAAGCTGAACGGCGCCAGCGTGAGCTTAACGCCAAGCGTCTCATACCAGGGAAGGCTGAGAATGGCGGCGAGCGACATCAATAAATTCAGACTAAGGCGGAACATAATGCTGGGCAGCACAGAGCCATGCCAGGCGAACAAACGCAAGAACCAGTGACGCGGAGGACGGATTATCATTTTTTATGGAGGTGCTTTTGCAGGTGAAGCGATTTTTTTTGCGATTCTTGCAAATAAACCTGCACATGCAAAGGACAATTTTGTGACACCGGTAACATTTATTTTGAAAATCACGGTTTTCGTTTACAAGCGCAGGTGATCACTTTGTACAAACGGTAACGGAAACATAATGTTTGGCATGGTAATGTCCGATAACAAACCAGACTGAGAAGAATATATGGCGCGCATGGCGTGAATGCTCTCAGGATTGATCGGTCCTGACGATCAAAATAGTGATAATGATCGGTTATACCCATTGGAATTACAGGCCTATTCGCGAGACGATCGCGGAAAATTGGGAGCGGGCATATCAGTGAAAATTATTCTTGTTGTACTCATCGCATTAGCGATTATCGGGTTGGCAGCCTGGTTCATCTTCAGGTCGGCAGCAAAAGACTCGGAAGATGATTATTAATTTTTTTGCGTATTTCTTCGCAGTGACCTTCCTTTTTGTTTTTCCTACCAAAAACCCATGACGCTGTCCCCGCCATGCCCTTTCAGGCCACAGGTAACCACCCATCTCTATAATTTTCAGCAGATTAGCGTATTACACCGACATGTTCATCACGTCCTGGTACGCCGTCACCAGTTTATTTCTCACCTGAATACCCAGTTGCAGTGAAATTGATGATTTCTGCAAATCCACCATCACGTCGTTCAGGCTTACGCCGGGAACGCCCATCTCCAGCTTTTCAGATTCCAGTTTTGCGTTGTTTTGCGTCTCGCTGATTTTGCCTAATGCCGCTTTCAGTTCGCTGGCAAAACCCGCTTCTGACGTCGTATCCGTCTGAGGGGTAGCGCCTGCCTTGATGGCGGTGGCCTGCATCTGCTGTAAAACGCTCTCAATGCCTTGAATTGACATGTTTTCTCCGCTTATTGCTGTGTCGGTGAACAAAGTGCTTCTTTCATGGAATGACACCCTATCACATCAGTTTTTTCCTAAACGCGGTAATTGAACCTAAAAACCATGGCTTATCGGGCCATTAACTTTGCCTTTAGCGGCAAATAATGGCTCACCTAGAAAATAGGCCTGCCTGTACGGAGGACTGAAAAATGTCACGCTTCAACGATTGCGCACTTGGGAGTCTGTTTTGTTAAGAGACAACATGAACATCACCATTCAACAGCTAAATAGGGATCTTGTATGAGTTCCGCAATAGCCGGCGCAGAAACCTCTCCAAACGGTTTAACTGCGTTGCTTAATCGCCTGCGCGCCAACCCAAAAATTCCTATCGCCATCGCCGCTGCGGCTGCCCTGGCCATTGTTGTTGTCATGATGCTGTGGGCAAAACAGCCCACCTATAAGGTGCTGTTTAGCAATCTGGGCGATCAGGACGGCGGTGCCATCGTCACCCAGCTGACGCAGATGAACATCCCTTATCAGTTTTCAGAAAACGGCGCAGCCCTGTTAATCCCGGCAGATAAAGTGTATGAAACGCGTCTGAAACTGGCTTCCGCCGGTTTACCGAAAGGTGGCGCAGTCGGCTTTGAGCTGATGGATCAGGAAAAATTCGGCATCAGCCAGTTCAGCGAACAGATCAACTATCAGCGTGCGCTGGAAGGTGAACTCTCCCGCACTATCGAAACTTTGGGCCCGGTCGGCAGCGCCCGCGTCCATTTAGCCATTCCAAAACCTTCCTTGTTTGTCCGCGAACAGAAAAATCCTTCCGCTTCCGTGACCCTGAATTTACAACCGGGTCGTGCGCTGGATGACGGTCAGATCAACGCCATCGTTTATATGGTGTCGAGCAGCGTGTCGGGTTTACCACCTGCCAACGTCACCGTGGTCGACCAGAGCGGACATCTGCTGACGCAGTCGGACAACAATGGACGTGACCTGAATGCTTCCCAGCTGAAATACGCCAACGAAGTGGAAGGCCGTCTGCAACGTCGTATCGAATCTATCCTCCAGCCGGTGGTCGGCAATGGTAACGTTCACGCGCAAATCACCGCGCAAATCGACTACGCCAGCCGCGAACAAACTGACGAGAATTATCAGCCAAACGGCACGCCGGAAAAAGCCGCTGTCCGTTCACGCCAGCTGAGCACCAGTGACCAGATTGGTGGCACTGCCGTCGGCGGCGTACCGGGTGCATTAAGCAACCAGCCTGCACCGGCTGCGACCGCGCCGGTCACCAATCCTCCTGCGGCGAACAACGCCAACGGGGCACAGAATCAGGCCGGTAACAACGCACAGAACAATGCGCAAAACAACACGGCAAACCGTTCAACCGTTCCGTCGAACAGCCGTCGTGATGAAACCACCAACTACGAAGTTGACCGCACAATCACCCATACGCAACACAGCGCGGGTGCCGTACAACGCCTGTCCGCAGCGGTGGTCGTCAACTATCAGGTCGGGACAGATGGCAAAGCGAAGCCGCTGACTGACGAACAGCTGAAGAAAATTGATGATCTGGTCCGTGAAGCCATGGGCTTCTCGCAGGAACGTGGCGATACGCTGAACGTGGTGAATACACCGTTCAACGAAGCGGCTGATGATTCCGGTGAGCTGCCGTTCTGGAAACAACAGGCGTTCTTCGATCAGTTGCTCAACGCAGGTCGCTGGTTGCTGGTGCTGATTGTTGCCTGGCTGCTGTGGCGCAAGATGGTTCGTCCGATGTTGCGCAAACAGCAGGCAGAGAAAGATGCGGCAGCCGCAGCGGCCATCGCAGCAGCGATGCCACAGCCTGAAGGCAGCAAGCCGGTCAAACTCAGCAACGACGAGCTGGAGAAACGTAAACGTTCTCAGCAGCGAGTCAGCGTCGAAGTTCAGACCCAACGTGTTCAGGAGCTGGCCGATAAGGATCCTCGTATCGTCGCCCTGGTTATCCGCCAATGGATGAGTACCGAACAATCATGACTATGACCGGCACCGAAAAAAGCGCCATTTTGATGATAACCCTGGGTGAAGACCGTGCGGTAGAGGTGTTCAAGCACCTCTCCCCTCGCGAAGTTCAGCAAATCAGCGGCGCGATGGCGAATATCCATCAGATTTCTAACAAGCAGCTGGCTGAGGTTCTGAATGAGTTCGAGGACGAGTCAGAGCAGTACGCCGCGCTGAGCGTCAACACCAGCGAATATCTGCGTTCGGTTCTGACGAAAGCACTGGGCGAGGAACGTGCCTCCAGCCTGCTGGAAGATATTCTGGAATCGCGCGAAACCACCAGCGGTATGGAAACGCTCAACTTTATGGAACCGCAGATGGCGGCCGATCTTATCCGCGACGAACATCCGCAGATTATCGCCACCATTCTGGTCCACCTCAAACGCGGTCAGGCTGCCGATATTCTGGCCCTGTTCGACGAGCGTCTGCGTAACGACGTGATGCTGCGTATCGCCACCTTCGGCGGTGTCCAGCCTGCAGCGCTGGCGGAACTGACAGAAGTACTGAACAACCTGCTCGACGGCCAGAACCTCAAGCGCGCGAAGATGGGTGGTGTTCGTACTGCGGCAGAAATCATCAACCTGATGAAAACGCAGCAGGAAGAAGCCGTTATCGAAGCGGTTCGTGGTTACGACGGCGAACTGGCACAGAAAATTATCGACGAGATGTTCCTGTTCGAAAACCTGGTGGACGTGGACGACCGCAGCATCCAGCGCCTGTTGCAGGAAGTCGAAGGCGAATCGTTGCTGGTGGCATTGAAAGGTGCGGAACAGCCACTGCGCGACAAGTTCCTGCGCAACATGTCCCAGCGTGCGGCGGATATCCTGCGCGACGACCTGGCAAACCGCGGGCCGATGCGTATGTCTCTGGTCGAGAACGAACAGAAAGCGATTCTGCAAACGGTTCGCCGCTTAGCAGAGTCCGGCGAAATGATGGTTGGCGGCGGCGAGGATTCTTATGTCTGATAATCCGATGTCCGGCCAGCCCGCGCCGGAAAAGAAAACCGCCGAAGAGCGTAATGCCGAGCGCATCAACGCCCTGCCGTGGCAGCCCTGGAAACCGGGTGACCTTGCCGTGCCGGTGTTCACCACGCCGGACGAACCTTTGCTGGCCGAAGGCGAAGAAGAACAGGACGACGGTCTGCCAAAACTTCAGGTGGATCAGAATGAGTTGCTGAACCTGCAACGTCGCGCTGAACAGCAGGGTTTCCAGCAAGGTCTGGAAGCCGGGCAAAAACAGGGTTACGCCGCCGGTTTTCAGCAGGGTCAGGAAGCCGGACAACAGCAGGGAATGCAGGAAGGCCAGCAACAGCAGGCCGTTCTGACCGAACACTGGCAGCACATGGTGTCCGATTTCCAGCAAACGCTGGACGCGCTGGACAGCGTGATCGCCTCGCGCCTGATGCAGATGGCGCTGACTGCCGCGAAACAAATCATCGGACAGGCACCGATTTGCGACGGTTCTGCCCTGCTCAACCAGATCCAGCAGCTGATCCAGCAGGAACCGATGTTCAAGGGCAAACCGCAGCTGCGCGTTAACCCGGCAGATTTCGAACGTGTTGAACAACAGCTGGGTTCCACCCTGAGCATGAACGGCTGGCGCTTGCTGGCCGACAGCCAGATCCACACCGGTGGCTGCAAAGTCAGCGCGGAGGATGGCGATATGGATGCGTCGCTGGCTACCCGCTGGCATGAGCTGTGCCGCCTCGCGGCACCGGGGGATCTCTGATGACAGCCCGCCTGAGCCGCCTGCTGAAAACGCTGGATGATGCGGAAAAGCGCATGGCCCGCACGCCTTCCGTTCGCCGCTACGGCCGTCTGACGCGGGCGACCGGCCTGGTGCTTGAAGCCACCGGATTGCAGTTACCGCTGGGCGCGACCTGTCTTATTGAACGTCACGACGGCCCGGTTGTGCAGGAAGTTGAAAGTGAAGTGGTCGGTTTTAACGGCCAGAGCCTGTTTCTGATGCCGCTCGAAGAAGTCGAAGGGATTTTGCCGGGCGCACGGGTTTATGCCCGGATTGCCGCCGACGGCCAGACAGCCGGTAAACAACTTCCGCTCGGCCCGCAGTTACTCGGTCGCGTACTCGACGGCAGCGCCAAACCGCTCGATGGCTTACCGCCGCCGGATACAGGTTATCGCGCCGCGCTGATCACTCCGCCGTTTAACCCGCTGCAACGTACGCCGATCACCGACGTGCTTGACGTCGGCGTACGCGCGATTAACGCATTGCTGACTGTCGGGCGCGGGCAGCGTATGGGCCTGTTCGCCGGTTCCGGCGTCGGTAAATCCGTGCTGCTCGGCATGATGGCGCGCTACACCAAAGCCGACGTCATCGTGGTCGGGCTGATTGGTGAACGTGGCCGCGAAGTTAAAGATTTTATCGAGAATATTTTAGGTGACGAGGGTCGTGCCCGTTCGGTGGTTATCGCCGCGCCCGCCGATGTTTCGCCACTTCTGCGCATGCAGGGTGCCGCATATGCCACACGCATCGCTGAAGATTTCCGCGACCGCGGCCAGCACGTTTTACTGATCATGGATTCCCTGACCCGTTATGCCATGGCGCAGCGTGAAATCGCGCTGGCCATCGGCGAACCGCCCGCGACCAAAGGCTATCCGCCTTCCGTGTTTGCCAAATTGCCCGCGCTGGTTGAACGCGCCGGTAACGGTATCACCGGCGGTGGCTCGATCACCGCATTTTATACCGTGCTGACCGAAGGCGATGACCAGCAGGATCCTATCGCCGACTCCGCGCGCGCCATCCTCGACGGCCACGTGGTGCTGTCACGCCGCTTAGCCGAATCCGGCCATTATCCGGCCATCGATATCGAAGCTTCTATCAGCCGTGCCATGACATCGCTGATCGATGACGCCCAGTACGGGCGCGTACGTAATTTCAAACAACTGTTGTCCAGCTACCAGCGCAACCGTGATTTGGTCAGCGTCGGCGCCTACGCCGCAGGCAGCGATCCGATGTTAGATCGGGCCATCAAGCTGTATCCGCAAATGGAGAATTTTCTCCAGCAGGACATCATGGAACGCAGCACTTACGAAGACGCCTGTCTGGAACTCAATATGTTGTTCCCGGGTTAATTAACTTAAGGGGGTCGAATGGAAAGTTCATCGCCATTAATTACTCTTTGTTCTCTTGCGCAAAAAGCGCTGGATCAGGCGACCAACAATTTAGGCCAGATCAGGCAGTCGCATAATCAGGCTGAACAGCAACTCACGATGTTGCTCAACTACCAGCGTGAATATCGCGAAAAACTCAATTCCACCATGACCGGCGGCATAGCGGCGAACACCTGGCAGAACTACCAGCAGTTCATCGGCACGCTGGAAGTGGCGATTGACCAGCACCGCAAACAATTACAACAGTGGGATCAACGGCTCAATGCCGCCGTTCACCAGTGGCAGGAAAAGCAACAGCGGCTGAACGCGTACCAGACATTGCAATCCCGTGCCAGCGAGCAGCAACGTTCTCTGGAAAACAAGATTGATCAAAAACAGAACGATGAGTTCGCCCAGCGCAGCGCACACAGGAAGAAAAATCCATGAATCTGAATATTTTGCCTGCTGCCGTTACCCCGGCAAAGACGACCACGAGCGCAGCGACCGGCAGTTCGTCCGCCACCAGCGCCGCGGCGACGGATGTCACCGCGACTGGCGAAAGCACCGCGTCGTCTCCGGCAGATTTTGCCAGCCAGCTCGAAGCCCAGTTGGGCTCAAAACTGGATCCGAAACTCACCAGCGCGCTGGCGAAACTCGGGCAGCAAATCAGCGCTAAAGGCGAAACGGTGGATAAAGATACGCTGACGCAGGCGGTCACCACCGGCGAGAAAGACGGCAGTCTGATGCTCGATGACAGCGATCTGAGCAAAATGATCGCCGCCATTCAGGTTTTGCCGACCGGCAGCCTGAAGGGAACGTCGGTGAAAGACATCGCGCTGAGTGACAAAGACAAAGATGCCGATTCTGCGGATGCCAGCATTCAGGCGTTGTTCGCTCAGCTGGCGGTACAGCAACAGCCTGCGCAGCAGATTCAGACCGTGACCGCGGCTGCAACACAGACGGCCAGCGACGACACCACGCGTGCGCAGAACGCCAGCACCCTGCTTTCCGGCCTGAACGTCACGGCGTCATCGTTGCTGACCGGCGACGGTAATACTGCCGCGGTGACCGACACCGATTCGAAAACCGCGGCAACCGCCTCGGGTAATGCGGCCTCTGTCGCCACAACGTCTTCACAGCATGCCGCCAGCAGCAAAAGCACGGCGTCCACCAATGCCGCTGATTTCAGCAGCGCACTGGCGTCAATGAGCGCGGCGGCAAACAGCACCGCAGCCGTTCAGCAAAACGACAGCCGTACACTCGACAGCAATTCAACGGCATTGAATCAGCTCAATACCGCCGCCGTTGCCGTGTCTTCTGCTTCAGTTCCAACGACGCCAACCACCACCAGCGTCGTCACCGCGCCGTCCACGCCGGTGCTGAACGCCCAGCTTGGCACACCGGAATGGCAGCAACAGCTCGGTCAGCAGGTGATGATGTTTAACCGTCAGGGACAACAGACGGCGCAACTGCGTCTGCATCCTGAAGATCTGGGTTCCATTCAGATCAGCATGAAGATTGAGAACAATCAGGCACAGCTGCACTTTGTGTCCGGCCACAGTGGCGTTCGTTCTGCCCTTGAAGCCGCCATGCCAGAGCTGAAAACCGCGCTGGCCGACAGCGGCATCAGCCTGGGGCAAAGCAGCGTCGGCAGTGACAGTTCGCAATGGCAGCAGGCTCAGCAGCAAAGTTCGCAGTCCGGTACGCCTCAGGGTGACGCGTCAAGCTGGGCGGCTTTTAATTCCGGCAGCAGCACGTCGGTCAGTGACGCCCTGCCCGTTCCGGCTTCTATTGCGCAGCGGATTGGGGGAAATAACAGCGTGGATATCTTTGCATAGCGTTTTGCAGATGCGTAAAACCTCGCAAAATTGTTTCAGATAATTGCAGCCGGTCAGTTCTCCCTTAATTCAAACGGCAGAGCTGACCTTATTTATCCCGCCTATTCTGACTATTGAACAACAGGATAAGCGGGATAATCATTCTCAGAATTGACTCAGCAGTCCGGTGCTCCTCACGCCAGTCTGCTCATACTTACAGGAAATCGCCCCATCCATGTCTGACTCTGCTCTCACGGCGTCGCGTAAGAAAAAAAAGCGGCCGTTAATGATGATTCTGCTGTTACTCATTACCTTTGGAGCCTGTGGTGCGGCCGGTTACGCCTGGTGGATGATGCACAAACAGCAGCCTGCGAACGGTAGCGCGGCTGAAGTGAAGAAGAGCGAGCCACCTGCGGCGCCGATCTTCCTGGCACTGGATACCTTTACCGTTAACCTGCAAACGCCGGATAACGATCCTGACCGCGTGCTGTACATCGGCCTGACCCTGCGTCTGCCCGATGAACAGAATCGGGCTATTCTGAATGAATACCTGCCTGAAGTTCGCAGCCGTCTGCTGCTGCTCCTGTCCCGCCAGAAGACGGCGGATCTCGTCAGCGAAACCGGTAAACAACAACTGGTGCAGGACATCAAACAGGTTCTGGACGCGCCACTGGTCAAAGGTCAGCCACCTCAGGTGATCAACGACGTGCTTTTCACTGCTTTCATACTGCGATAAACAAATTATGGGCGACAGCATTCTTTCACAGGCCGAGATCGACGCACTGCTTAATGGCGACAGTGACAGCGCAGCCGAGTCGGCAAGCGCGGCACAAGCTAAAGCGTCGGACGACGGTGTAAAACCTTTTGACCCCACGACGCAACGTCGCGTTGTGCGTGAGCGGTTGCAGGCGCTGGAAATCATTAACGAGCGTTTTGCCCGTCACTTCCGTATGGGGCTGTTTAACCTCTTGCGTCGCAGCCCGGATATCACGGTCGGGCCGATCAAAATCCAGCCTTATCATGACTTCGCCCGCAACCTGCCGGTGCCGACCAACCTGAACCTGATCCACCTGAAGCCCTTACGCGGCACGGCGCTGTTTGTGTTCGCGCCAAGTCTGGTCTTCATCGCGGTGGATAACCTGTTTGGCGGTGATGGCCGCTTCCCGACGAAAGTGGAAGGCCGCGAATTTACTCATACCGAACAGCGCGTCATCAAACGCATGCTGACGCTGGCGCTAGACGCCTACGAAGATGCGTGGAGTGGCGTTTACAAGCTGAGCGTGGAATATGTCCGTGCTGAATTGCAGATCAAGTTCACCAACATCACCTCTTCCCCGAACGATATCGTGGTCACCACGCCGTTCCACGTGGAAATCGGTGCGCTGAGCGGTGATTTCAACATCTGTATTCCGTTCAGCATGATTGAACCGTTACGTGAGTTGCTGACCAATCCGCCGGTCGAAAACTCGCGTCATGAAGAAAGTCAGTGGCGTGAAAACCTGGTGCATCAGGTTCAGCAATCTGAACTGGAGCTGGTGGCAAATTTCGTTGAAATCCCGCTGCGCCTGTCTCAGATCCTGAAACTGCAACCGGGTGATGTTCTGCCGATTGAAAAACCGGATCGTCTGATTGCACACGTCGACGGCGTTCCGGTGCTGACCAGCCAGTACGGCACCATAAACGAACAATACGCCCTGCGCGTTGAACATTTGATCAACCCAATTTTAAATTCTCTAGATGAGGAACAGCCCCATGAGTGACACCAATAAACCGTCTGACGCCGGATCGGATAACGTTGACGATTTATGGGCTGATGCGTTTAACGAACAACAATCTGCGGGCAGCGCCAAAGCGTCAACCGAGGGTGTTTTCGCCGCGCTGGGTGCCCAGGACGGAGCGGGCAGTTTGCAGGATATCGACATGATCCTCGATATTCCGGTGAAACTGACCGTTGAATTAGGCCGTACCAAAATGACCATCAAAGAACTGCTGCGCCTGTCGCAGGGTTCCGTTGTCGCACTCGATGGCCTGGCCGGTGAGCCGCTGGATATTCTCATCAACGGTTATCTGATTGCTCAGGGTGAAGTGGTGGTTGTCGCCGACAAATACGGCGTACGCATCACCGACATCATCACGCCGTCCGAGCGTATGCGCCGGTTGAGCCGCTGATGAGCCAGACTGCGGCCACGGATTCTCCGTACGTTCAGGGGGCTCAGACTCACGCAACGACGCAGACTTCAGCCCAGGCATTGCCCGCCAGTTCTGTGCTGACACAGGTCAGTACGGTGCTCGGCGGCATTCTGCTGCTGATCCTGTGCATCGGCTGGGTGGCCAAACGTACCGGATTCGCGCCGCAGTCAAAAAATAACAAACTGCTGAAAGTGACGGCCAGTGTTCAGGTTGGCCGCAGCGAAAAAGTGGTGATCGTGGAAGTGGATAATACCTGGCTGGTGCTGGGCGTGACCGCGCAAAACATCACCCCGCTGCACACGCTGAGCGCGCCGCCGGAAGTCCAAACGCCGGATTCAGGCACTACAGACAGTCAGCCTGCGGATTTCCGTCAGCTGATGCAGAAAATGTTGAAACGTCCGGGAAAGCAGGCATGACCCAGTCCGCCGTGAACCAATTGATGAAATCCGCCTTTACCGCTGCCCGTCAGCGCCCTGTTCGCCTGGTCGTCCGCCTGTGCCTGCCGCTGCTGCTCTTTATTAGCCCGGCGGCGTTCGCACAGTTGCCCGGTATTATCAGCCAGCAGATGTCCAATGGTGCCCAGAACTGGTCGCTGCCAATTCAGACGCTGGTGTTCATCACCACGCTGACGCTGCTGCCCGCCATGTTGCTGATGTGTACCAGTTTTACCCGCATTATTATCGTGCTCGGCCTGCTGCGAAATGCGCTGGGTACGCCGTCCGCGCCGCCAAACCAGGTTCTGCTGGGTCTCGGGCTGTTCCTGACCTTTTTCGTGATGGCGCCGGTTTTCGACAAAATCTACAGCGATGCCTATCAGCCGTTTACCGAAAACAAAATCACCATGCAGGATGCCATGGACAAAGGCGCTCAGCCGCTGCGCCAGTTCATGCTGCGTCAGACCCGTGAAAGCGACCTCGCGTTGTATGCCCGTCTGGCAAACATCCCGCCTCTGGCTGGCCCCGAAGCAGTGCCGATGCGTATTCTTCTGCCCGCTTATGTCACCAGCGAACTGAAAACGGCATTCCAGATTGGCTTCACCGTGTTTATTCCGTTCATGATTATCGACCTGGTCGTCGCCAGCGTGCTGATGGCGCTGGGGATGATGATGGTGCCACCCGCCACCATCTCACTGCCGTTCAAGCTGATGCTGTTCGTGCTGGTCGATGGCTGGCAGTTGCTGCTCGGCTCACTGGCGCAGAGTTTTTACAGTTAATTCAAAACGCCAAACTTAATGGGCGTCAGCGTCGCAGCCAGTTTGTTCGCCGCCAGCGCGGAGCACCCACAGCGTACATAAGTACGTGAGGAGCGCGAGCACTGCCGGAGGACAAAATGGCAAGTGAGCTAGCCCAAGCATGTTCGCATTTTACGAGAATCTTATGACTCCTGAATCGGTAATGGCATTAGGCAATGAGGCGATGAAAGTGGCTTTGGCCGTTGCCGCACCGCTGTTGCTCGCGGCGCTGGTCACCGGGCTTATCGTCAGCCTGTTGCAGGCGGCGACGCAGATCAACGAACAAACGCTGTCCTTCATTCCTAAAATTCTGGCCGTTGTCGCGACTATCGTAATCGCCGGTCCGTGGATGCTGAATCTGCTGCTCGATTACATGCGTACGCTGTTTACCAACCTGCCTTACATCATCGGTTAACCCATGGTTTCCTTCGACAGCACGCAACTTGCCGGATGGCTCAGCATGTATTTCTGGCCGCTGCTGAGGATTCTGGCTCTGATCAGCACCGCGCCGATTACCAGCGAGAAATCCGTCCCGAACCGCGTAAAACTCGGTCTGGGCATGATGATCACGTTTCTGATTGCGCCTTCACTGCCGCCTGTCGATACGCCGATATTTTCCACGCCTGCGCTGTGGCTGGCGATGCAGCAAATCATGATCGGCACCGCGCTGGGCATCACGATGCAGCTGGCGTTTGCCGCTATCAGGATGGCCGGTGAAATCATGGGGCTGCAAATGGGGATTTCTTTTGCGACGTTTTACGATCCCAGCAACCGCCTGAATACCCCGCTTCTTGCGCAATTTCTGAACCTGCTGGCCGTCCTGCTTTTCCTGAGTTTCAACGCTCATCTCTGGCTGATTTCCCTGCTCGCCGACAGTTTTCACACACTTCCCATCAGCCCGAATCCGGTCAACGCCGAAGGTTTTATGGCCGTGGCGAAAGCAGGCAGCATTATTTTCAGCGGTGGCCTGATGCTGGCATTGCCGATTGTAACCCTGCTGCTCACGCTCAACATGGCGCTCGGCCTGTTAAACCGCGTCACACCGCAGCTTTCCGTATTTGTTATTGGTTTCCCGTTAACCCTCAGTATTGGCATTCTGGCCATCGGCCTGATGATGCCTATGCTCGCTCCTTTCAGCGAGCATCTGTTCAGTGAAATCCTGGATAAACTGGTGTTGATCATGAATCAGTTTGCAGCGGATTAATTTTGTCGCGTCCCTTTCTCCACAAACTGCATATCCCCGACTTTGCCGACGGTGAATTTGCTGTCTTTGTACGTGACCACCGTAACGCTGGCGTTTTGCAAAGGTGCGCGCAGGTTTTCTTCGGGCGTCATACCTTGCAGCATTGCCATGATGGCCATGCCGTGCGACACAATCAGGACGTTACCGCCGCCTTCGGCAAGGGTTTTCTGCGCGATATCATGCAGCGCGGCCTGCATACGGGTTTTTACCTGCGTGGCGTTTTCTGTGGTATGCGTAGGGTCAACGGCGGCCAGCGTATTCATCATGGTTTCGAGAGTAATCTGCCCTTTTGAGAGCGCCTGCGTTACAGAACTGAGGTCTGCAAAACCCAGTTTCTTTGCCACGGGTGCCCACATGACAGCGTCAAGCTCACCTTCATAAGGGCCGAAAAACGTTTCGCGCAGACGCTCATCTTCCGTCACCGGTAACGTCTGCCCGGCGAAGGTCAGCGCGATTTTTGCCGTCTGACGTGCGCGGCCGGAGTCACTGGAATAGGCGGCGGTAAACGGAATGCCTTTCAGGCCACGCCCGAGATCTTCTGCCACGGAAACACCGGCTGCCGTGAGCGGCGTATCAGACCAGCCCTGCGCACGGTGCGCGGTGTTAAATAAGGTTTTGCCGTGACGCGTGATGTAAAACGTGACGACGTCTTTCTCCGCCGTCGCCTGTGCCGAAGACGCAGGTACCGGCGCGGCCTGCGCATTGATGAAACCGAAGACTAAAAATAAGATCAGTGTTTTCCAGAGCGTTTTTTTCATCATAATGTCCTTTTAATGTGTTGATTAAAATATGTTGAATTTGTAATCCAGACGAAACTCCGCCGCAAAACTGTCGGCGCTTTTGATATTTCCATGATGATCGACAATCGGTGAAGTCCCTTTATGTTCATAGGTTCTGCCGGGTCCGATCATAGCGAAAACAGATAAATCCTTGAGTTTTTTTGACGCCGGTTTCCACAACGTGTAGACGTTAAATTCTCCCTCTTTCACCGGCTGTCCCTGGAAATCAAAGAAGCCGTAATGCGTATTGATGCCCAGGACTAATTCCGGCGTGATGTGGTAACCCACATCCAGCGACAATACTTTTTCCTCGTCGCGCATATAATCCAGCCCGGCCGTGGTCATCGAATTAAACGTACCGCGCGAGTTTTTACTCATATGACGGGGATACATGCCGATCCCGCCTTCTTTATTCGCGTCGGTATAAGCCAGCCCGCCTTTGGTTGTCCAGTCGTTATATTTCCAGGTCATGTCCACGGCATAATGATTGGCGCGATGATCGAAGTCCTTTTTGTTATTCGCCATGCTGTCCCATTTATCCAGCGCCTGCGTCATATAAATCTGCACGCCGTAGGACAACGATTTGTTTTGTTTCAGATTCAGCTCCAGCCCGTTTCTGCGCAAATAGTCTTCACTCTCACCGTAGAAATAAAGCGCCGTCAGGTTATCTGTTTTGAACTGAACATCGCCGGTGTAAATCGTGTCAATCGCATGGCCGTCGCTGGTCATGAAATTCACTTTATCCGGCGAATCACGGTTCAGCGATTTGGTCAGATACGCCAGCCGCAGGCGGTAGGCGTCATAAGTCAGGTCGCCGCTCCAGCCATTATACGTATTGGGCGCGGCGCGCATTGAGGTGGTCAGCACACCCAGTTTGATGAGTTTCCAGCCGCCATACAGATTGCCTTCGACGCCTGACTGCGAGAATTTCGCTTTACCGAAAAACTGTCCCAGTTTATTAAAGCCTTTGGCCTGACCATCGTCATCATACAAAATCCCTCTTGACGCGAAATTATCGGCAGCCGCCAGTTTAATCACGCCATAATAAGAGGCATCGACACCAATAGCGTCAGCTAAATAGCCTGACTTATAATCCAGTGCCAGCCCCTGCCCCCATGCGGAGTGGACATTACGTTTATCTGTTTCACCTTCATCAAGATATTTCCATATATTGTGTGTTCCTAAATCGAGGGAACTGTTTTTTATAAAACCAGTTTCCGCAAGGTCATCTATACCGGCAAAGGCCAGCGAAGGTGAACAAAGAATACCGGTTATCAGTGCCAGAGCGTGCTTTTCCATAGCGAATGTTCCATCAGGCCAATGTTTTTCAGGGTGCATTTATAAAAGGCAAAAAAAAACCTGAGCCGATATCTCCCGGGGAACGGGAAATTTCAGTTCAGGTTTTGCCTGCCTATGCAGTAACAATCCGGGAATAAACATAACCGGTTTGAGAATAAAAAACAGTGCCGCAGGATGGATTTAAGGATTAAAAGGAAATTCTGTGAAGCGAATCAAATTTATTTCGCGCAATATAAGCTTTTTCTTAACAGGCGGGGAAATTAACAGCTGATCTCTTTGCCGTTTCTTTTAGGAGAAATCTATAATAGGGAAACGTAATAACATCAGCTTATTAATACTCTTATATTTCCCGCGTCAGCATCGCCATCACTTCATAATGCGCGGTATGCGGGAACATATCGAAAATCTGGACGCGCGCAATGGCGTAGCCCGGCAATAAAGCCAGATCCTTTGCCATCGTCTGCGCATTACAGCTGGAATACAAAATGGTGTCCGGCGCCATCTGGCTCAGGTAATCACACAGCGTTTTGCCGATGCCACGCCGTGGCGGATTCACCAGAACCAGATCCGGGACGTCGCCTTTTCCGGTCGCAAAACCGGTGGAATCCAGCGCCTGGAATTCGACGTTTTTCAGCCCCAGACGGCGGGCTGATTCTCTGGCGCAGGCGATGGCTTCCGCGCTGATTTCAATGCCGGTCAGTTGCATGTCTGGCGTGGCGCAATGCAGGCCAAAACCGCCGACACCACAGAACAGATCCCACATACTGGCAATATTGCCGCGCTCATGTACCCAGTCACGCGCGGTGGCGTAAAGCCGTTCAGCAACCTGCGGATTGGTCTGGAAGAAGCTCTGCGGACGGATAAACAGCGGCACATGGTTAAATTCTTCTTCAAGACGTTGCACGTCCGTCAGCGGGATTTCGGTGTCACCTTCGAGGATCGCCATATGCACCGGCTGGATGTTGGCCGAAATCACGGTCAGCTGTGGCAACTGCTGTTGCAACCACGGCAGCGCGGCGCGCAGCTGGGCCAGTTTGGCCTCTGAACGCAGAACAAAACGCAGCATCATACCGCCGCCTTTCTGGCTTTCGGTCAGCAACAGGAATTTCAGCTCGCCACGCTTACGCGCTACGTTGTACGGCGTCAGTCCTGCGCGGGCGATAAAGGTTTTAAGCACTGAAAATACAGCAGGGAAACTGGCGGGATACAGCGGGCATTCGCATAAATCTACCGGCGTGCCGTCGCGGTGCACCATGCCAAGCAACGGGCGCTCCACGCTGCCGCTGACCACCATTTTCGCTTTATTTCGAAAAGCACTTTTCCGCCCGGTCACCGGTTCGCGCCATTCTCCGACCGGCACACCTTCCAGCAGAGAGTGTAAATCCTGCTGTTTGTCGGCTAACTGTTGCGAATAAGGCGTGTCGAGCCACTGACATGAGCGGCAGGTTCCGGCGGTATAAAGTGCGCAGTGCATGAAAGAATTCCGGTCATCGAATACGGAGAAAAATCTGGCGCGCAGTGTATCACCACACGGCCTGAAAGGCTCACCTGCTGCAGGTGCTATTTACGTTTCGCAAAGTAGCGACGGCTGCTGGCTGGCACGAAAAGCAGGAGCAGAACCACAATATCGGGGATTTTTTGCACCAGCAGCGCGGTGAGAAACTCGCCCTGGGTGTCGACATCAAAACGAAAAATACGCGGTCCGAACCATTCGAAAGACGCCAGCAGCATGTAACCGACGACAATCACCTGGCAGCCAATAAACGCCCGGCGCCCCCAAATCCGCGCACGCATCATCGCGTACGCTGCACGGCATTCAATCAGCACAATCAGCAGGCTCGCCAGCAGGATAAAACAGTTCAGCCACGACTCTGCGCTGACTTCGATAAAGCTCATCAGCCCTGAAAAACCCATGGCGTCAAACAGCAAAATAAACTCAAGGCAGCGCGTGGCAACAATCGCCGAGGCTGCAATCATGACGGGAACAGGGATAAATGCCAGTTTCATAAATCCGTTTGGGATCTCCATTTACGTTCAGGGCGGAAATATCCGCCCTGAAATTATCTTATATTCAGCTACGCTGTGCGCGCTGGATATCCTTGATCCGCTGTTTCTCAGCTCTGGACATAAACCACCAGGCAATCATGCCAATGATGCCCACCACCAGCAGGATGAGCGTTGCCAGTGCGTTGATTTCCGGGTTAACGCCCATTCTCACACTGGCGAAGACCAGCATTGGCAAAGTCGTTGCGCCCGGCCCGGCGACAAAGCTGGCGATAACCAGATCGTCGAGCGACAGCGTAAACGCCAGCAGCCAGCCGGAAATTAGCGCTGGCAGGATCATCGGCAGTGTAATAATGAAGAAGACTTTCACGGGCGCCGCGCCTAAATCCATCGCGGCTTCTTCGATGGAACGATCCAGTTCCCGCAATCTCGCCGACACCACCACCGCCACATACGCACTACAAAACGTCACATGCGCCAGCCAGATCGTAAACATGCCACGCTCAGCCGGCCAGCCAAAAGCGTGCCCCATCGCCACAAACAGCAACAGCAGCGCCAGACCCGTGATCACATCGGGCATAACCAGTGGTGCCGTCAGCATAAACGCAAAACCCGTCGAGCCACGAAAACGCTGGAATCGCACCATCACGACCGCAGCCAGCGTACCGACAATCACAGCCATTGTGGCCGCCGCCGTGGCAATCGTCAGGCTCATTCCCACCGCGCTAATCATCGCAGAATCGTGGAAAAGCTGAGTATACCAGCGGGTAGACCAGCCCGCCCAGACCGTAACAAGCTTAGAGCTGTTAAACGAATAAATAACCAGCATCAGCATCGGCGCATACAAAAACGTAAAGCCGAGCACGAGAATAAGAATTCGCCACGGCGAACGGACAACCGGTAACTGATTCATTCTTTTTCTCCCAGCTCTTTATTTTGGTATTTCTGGAACCACAGGATCGGCATGATCAGCAGTAACAGCATCACCACCGCCACCGCAGAGGCCACCGGCCAGTCGCGGTTATTGAAGAATTCCTGCCACAACACGCGCCCGATCATGTTGCTGTCCGGGCCACCGAGCAGTTCAGGGATCACGTACTCGCCGACCGCCGGAATAAAGACCAGCATGGAGCCGGCAATAATCCCACCTTTGGTCAGCGGCATAATCACTTTGAAGAAAGTTTTCATCGGCCGGGCACCCAGATCGGACGCCGCTTCCACCAGCGAATAATCCATGCGGGTCAGCGCGGTGTAAATCGGCAGGATCATAAACGGCAGATACGAATAAACAATCCCGATATACACCGCCAGATTGGTGTGCAAAATCACCAGCGGCTGGTCGATGACGTGCAGCCACAGCAGCACGTTGTTCAGTACACCGTTGTCTTTGAGAATGCCAATCCAGGCGTAAACGCGGATCAGGAATGACGTCCACGACGGCAGGATCACCAGTAACAGCAAAATGTTACGCATGGATTTGCTGCTGTGCGCCACGGCCCACGCCAGCGGATAACCGATGAGCAGGCACAGAATCGTGGAAATGGCGGCCACTTCCAGCGATTGCAGATAGGCATCAATATAAAGCGGATCTTGCGTGAGCCCGATGTAGTTACCGATATTGAGCGCAATATCCAGCATGCCGTCTGACCAGGTGACCAGATCGGTATACGGCGGAATGGCGCGCGCCATCTCGGCGAAACTGATTTTAAAAACAATCAGGAACGGCAGTAAAAAGAGCAGCAGGAACCACACCAGCGGCAATAAAATCACCAGCTTGCGGCCATGACGTTGTTGCAGACGTCCGGTCAGGGCTTTGAATCCGCCCGGAGGTTTCGCGGTGGTCACTTCAGAAATCAAAGACATCATCGTCCCCTTAAACTGTCAGCACGACGCAGCTGTCGGCTTGCCAGCACAGACGCACTTCGTCGCCCCAGGTCGGCATGCCCTTGCGGAAACGGTGTCCGTTTTGCAATTGCGCCGTAATCATCTGACCGCTGTGCAGTTTAACGTGGTAAATCGACAGGTCGCCCAGATACGCGATGTTCACGACTTCGCCCACCGCAAAGTTGCAGCCGTCTTCCGGCACGTCTTCGCAGAGCATGATTTTTTCCGGACGCAGCGCGACAAACACCGGTACGCCGTCCACCACCGAGACATCCGGATCCACTTTCAGCGGATGCAAAAGCCCCGGCGACGTGAGCACTAAAGCCTCATCCAGACGTTCTTTCAGCACGCCTTCAAACACGTTCACCGAGCCGATAAATTCGGCACTGAAACGGCTGGTCGGATGCTCGTAGATTTCTTCCGGTTCACCGATTTGCACAAACTTGCCGCGGTTCATGATGGCGATACGCCCCGCCATAGTCATGGCTTCTTCCTGATCGTGCGTCACCATCACGCAGGTCGCACCAACGCGCTCGAGAATATCGACCACCTCGAGTTGCATACGGTCACGCAGTTTTTTATCCAGCGCGCCCATCGGTTCGTCGAGCAGCAATAATTTTGGCCGTTTCGCCAGACTGCGGGCTAAGGCAACGCGCTGACGCTGACCGCCGGAAAGCTGATGTGGCTTACGTTTGGCGAATTCCTGCATGTGAACCAGCGTCAGCATTTCTGCCACGCGGCTTTTGATCTCTGCCGACGGTAATTTGTCCTGCTTAAGTCCGAACGCGATGTTTTGTTCAACCGTCATGTGCGGGAACAGCGCGTAGGACTGGAACATCATGTTGATCGGCCGCTGATACGGCGGCACCTGCGAGAGGTCCACGCCATCAAGCACAATCTGTCCCTGCGTGGGCTGTTCAAAACCGGCCAGCATGCGCAACAGTGTCGATTTACCACAACCGGACGCGCCGAGCAGTGCGAAAATCTCCCCTTTATAGATGGTCAGGCTGACATCATCCACGGCGGCCTGACCGTCAAAAGACTTGGTTAAATTGCGGATCTCCAGCAAAGGCGTGAAACCTTTCTGGGTCTTAGGCTGAGGGCGTGGAATGGCGTCGTTCACTCAGAGGAATCTCCGGTATCAAAATAAAGCTGTATCAAATAAGCATAACAGTCAGGGGGAAAAGTGCCTGATTTCTATGCCCAAAAGTGGCCTGGAACAAAATGCCAGCGGCCCCGCAGGGTTGTGCGGAGCCGCTGTAGTCTTCCTGACCTTTTCTAAAACGGGTACTATTTTCCGGTTTTTACTTTAGTCCACGAACGGGTGATAACGCGGTCAATTTTCGGATCCTGTACTTTCAGGCTGAAGAGTTTGGCCTGCACATCTGCCGGTGGATAAATGCCCGGGTTGTTGCGCACATCTTCATTCACCAGTGGCGTAGCCGCTTTGTTGCCGCTCGCGTAGTAAACGGTGTTACTGATTTGCGCGATCACTTTCGGTTCCATCAGGTAGTTGAGGAACTGATAGGCTTCGTCGAGGTTTTTAGCATCGGCCGGAATGGCGAAGACGTCGAAGAATGCCAGCGCGCCCTCTTTCGGAATGCTGTACGCCACGTTCACGCCGTTTTTCGCTTCTTTCGCGCGGTTAGACGCCTGCATCACATCGCCCGCCCAGCCGATCGCCACACAAATGTCGCCGTTAGCCAGATCGTTGATGTACTGGGAAGAGTGGAAATAACGAATGTTCGGACGCAGTTTCAGCAGCAGATCATTCGCCGCACCGGTGTAATCCGACGCTTTAGTACTGTTCGGATCCAGATGCAGGTAGTTCAGCACAGTGGCGTAAATTTCAGCCGGTGCGTCGAGGAACGAAACGCCGCAGCTTTTCAGTTTCTCTAAGTTTTCAGGTTTGAGCACCAGATCCCAGCTGTTTACCGGCGCATCTTTACCCAGCACGGCTTTCACTTTATCGACGTTATAGCCGATACCGGTAGTCGCCCACAGATAAGGAATTGCGTATTTGTTGCCCGGATCATGCTGCGCGACCATTTTGAGCAAATCAGGGTCGAGGTTTTTATAGTTTGGCAGTTTGCTCTTATCCAGCGGCTGGAAAACGCCCGCCGCCAGCTGGCGTTCAAGGAAACTGGCCGACGGCACGACCAGATCGAAACCGGTGCTCCCTGCCATCAGTTTGCCTTCCAGCACTTCGTTGGAATCAAACACGTCGTAAACCACTTTGATGCCGGTTTCTTTCTGGAAATCAGGCACGGTGTTTGGCGCGATATAATCGGACCAGTTGTAGATATGCAGCGTTTTCTCTTCCGCAGACGCTGTGACGGACGCGGCCATAACCAGACCGGCGACAACACCCGATAACCACTTTTTACGCAGGGTGAACATCCGTTACTACCTCCAAGACAGGGGAATATAAATTGAATTTGTATCACTCAGACTGATACAAAACCTTTCACACAATGCCAACGCTCACCCATTAAACTTGCATAGGCATTCAACGCTGACGCATACGCTGCCTGCGAATTAACCGTTTGGTTTTACGACGTAATCACGCGTGGTGCAGAGTCAGAAGCATAGCGCCTGCAACCCCCGTGTACCAGCCTCCTGAGACAAAACCGGCGTTTATCGATTATTTATGCAGATTTGGTCTATACCGTCTGGCATTTTGGCTTTTAACAAAGTGAAATATCTGGCAACACCGGCACAAACGCAGCATAACTTATGGCGAAAGCGAATAAAGGCAGCGGAGCCGCAATAAACACGGCTCGCAGGAAAGGATCTTCAGAGGGAGAAAAATAACTAACGGGGTTTAATGCAACAAAGGCAGATTCACGGAAACGGCCGGTGTGCCTTCTTCATCGTCGCCAAGGAACAGTAAATCGTTGGCGTGGGCTTCAAGAATAATCATCGACATCTGCTCTTCCGCCTGTTGCAGGAAGAAAGCGAATTGCTCTTCGGTCACGCCCACGGCGATCGTCAGCGACTGGCAAACAATCAGTTTCGGCAAATTGTCATCCTGAATATCGACAAAGGCCTTGATGGTCAGCGAGCTGGCGTTAATCGAGCTTAAATCAGCAACCAGCGGGATCAGCGCCGTGGGTTTCACTTCGGCCAGCGCGGAGAACAAAATTACGTTGTCCACGATATCGAGTTTGGCATCAAAAATGCCATCAAAATTCTGCATATGCGGCAAATGGAGAGCCTGACAGGAATCACACTCGAAAAAAGAAATGCCCAGCTGATCCAGCCAGCGCCGCAGCAGCGCCAAATCAGGGACGATGAGCGAATCCATAGAATGCCTCACAAGTTCAAAACAACGAGAATAACCACGCCTTCGCAACACCCGCAGCGTTACGAAGGGGGTCATAGCTTACGGAATATTACCGGTCAGCGCTACGACCAAAGGCCTTTTGATGCACATTAGCGCCGGTAATTAAGATTTAACCGCCAGATTTAAGCCTGAATCCCGGCTTCGCCCGCTGTTCAATGTAATCAATCATCATGCCCGCAATATCCAGGCCGGTTGTGGTTTCGATGCCTTCCAGCCCCGGCGATGCGTTAACTTCCATCACCAGCGGCCCCCGGTGCGCACGCAAAATATCGACACCGGCAACGTCGAGCCCCAGCGTCAGCGCCGCTTTCACCGCAATTTCTTTCTCTTCCGGCGAGATTTTGACGTTGGTCGCGGTTCCGCCGCGATGAAGATTGGAACGGAAATCGCCCGGTTTGGCCTGACGTTCAATCGCCGCCACCACGCGTTTACCCACCACCAGACAACGGATGTCGCGCCCTTCAGCTTCGCGGATATATTCCTGAACCAGAATGTGCGCATTCAGCCCGCGGAAGGCGTCAATCACGCTTTCCGCCGCCTGACGGGTTTCAGCCAGCACCACGCCGATGCCCTGCGTGCCTTCGACCAGCTTGACCACCAGCGGCGCACCGCCGACCAGCGCGATGAGATCTGACGTATCGTCCGGCGCATTAGCAAAACCGGTGATCGGCAAATCTATGCCTTCGCGCGCCAGAATCTGCATCGAACGCAACTTATCGCGCGCCCGGGTAATCGCCACAGATTCATTGAGAGGAAAACTCCCAAGCATTTCAAACTGGCGCAATACTGCGGTGCCGTAGAACGTAATGGCTGATCCAATACGCGGGATCACCGCCTGGTATTTATCCAGCTGACGCCCGCGATAATGCACACTCGGCGCGGCCGGATTGATGTTCATATAGCAGGAGAGCGGATCAATGATGTCGATCTCATGCCCCCGGGCCTCTGCGGCTTCCCGCAGCCGTTTACACGAATATAAAGACCCGTCACGGGAAAGAATTGCAATCTTCATCCGACACTCCATCGCCGATTAGCGTGTTGCCCAGCCTTGCTTATGTAATGCGTCCAGCATAAACGGACGCTGTTCCTTTTTCAGGGTACGGATAATCAGTGCGCTCCAGGTATCGCGGCGGGCATTACTGTCGCGTTGCAGATAATACGCGCTGAGCTCTTCGTCATATTGCGCCAGAAGTTCTTTATCCAGCGGCTGATAGCTGTTTTCGTGAACCAGCATGGACTGCGGCATCCGCGGCTTGACCTGATGATCCTGCGCAGGCGTGCCGATACAAAAACCGAACAACGGCATCACGAATTTCGGTAATTTCAGCAGCGCGACAACGTCTTCCACCTGATTACGGATCCCACCGATAAATACGCCGCCCAACCCGAGTGATTCGGCGGCGGTCATGGCATTTTGCGCCATCAGCGCGGTATCCACGCAACCGAGCAGCAATTGTTCCGCCAGCCCCAGTTCGGCCTCAGGGTTAATCTGCAAGTTGCGGTTGAAATCGGCACAGAAAACCCAAAATTCAGCGGCGCTGGCCACGTATTTCTGCCCGCCGGTGTACTGCACCAACTTTTCGCGCAGCGCCGGATCGGTAACGCGGATAATCGATGAACACTGCAAAAAGCTGGAAGTTGAGGCAGATTGCGCGGCAGCAATGATCGCCTCACGCTGTTCATCGGATACCGGCTGTCCGGTAAAAGAACGGATGGAACGGTGTGAGCGCAGAAGATCGATAGTCAGCGTCATTAAAAAAATTCCTGAACGGATGAAAAAGCGAAAACAGATGTTGCAATCATTCATGCTGCGCGCCCTGTTTGCAAGGCTTGTGACATCAAATGCTGTAACAATGTGCGCAGCCAAAAAATCCCTGATTCATCATTTGGATAGGCAGAAGGTATCAGACCGACAGGTAATTCCTGCTTTTTTTTGTGGCTTGCAACAGGCATAGTAGCGACATCAAAAAGGTGACGTGCATAACAAAAATAGTCACTCCCTTTTCATTTATCTCGCTGGTATTAACAAAGGAGTCTCCATGTTTGCAGTAATTTTCGGGCGTCCTGGCTGTCCTTATTGTGTACGTGCTAAAGAGTTGGCTGAAAAACTGACTGAAGAACGTGATGATTTCAATTTCCGCTACATCGATATCCATGCGGAAGGCATCACCAAAGCTGACCTGGAAAAAACAGTGGGTAAACCTGTTGAAACTGTTCCACAGATTTTCCTCGATCAGAAACACATCGGCGGCTGCACTGATTTTGAAGCCTATGCCAAAGAACATCTGGCTCTGTTCAGCAACTGAGTGGTTCTGAACTCGGCAAAAAGGCGCTCATTGAGCGCCTTTTTTTATGGCATCGGAAAATGTTTACCGGTGCTGTCTGAACTGTTTATACGCAGTAAAGAGCAGCTGAATCAGCATCGCGCCCAGCACACACCAGAAAATCGCGCTGGTTGCGTAAGCCACTTCCTGCACCAGCGGACGCACGCGCGGATAAAATACCATACGCAGCGCGGTACAAACCGGCACAGAAATCAGCGCACCTATCAAAGATGAAAATATCGGCGAGTCGCGATATATCAGCCCGGTCAGCAAACCCGGCAATAAAAATAATAACAGACCATATTCCGGACCAGGTGTTATATCTCTAACAACTATCCAGCTATTTTTTAACGAAATAAAAATAACTATAAAAATAATGCAACAAAATAGCGGGGCTATTAACTTTCGCCAAAATGCCATCTGACTTCCTCCTTAAAGTTGGCGAGATTCACAGGCCGTCTGCACTGCATGCAATGCGTTCATTTTTACCTGACAGAGCCTTGCCGGCTCACTTCCCTGACGCGTTCCGCAATCCCGCGAAACACAAAAAAAGCGTTCAGTTGATTTATACGGGCTTTTCTCTGGCTGAAGAGACGTTCTATGACTAAAATGACGCCCGAAACCTGCTTTTCTAATTCACGATTTGAGAAACCAAAGGTGTTTAAAAAAGTAGGAATTTTCTGGATCTGAATTTATCCTTTACATTCTCCTATATCAAGAATTTGTTGGTAAACAATAAGTTATCCTTGTGAATATAAACGTCGCTAGTTTGTTAAACGGGAATTACATCCTGTTATTATTTGTGGTTTTGGCACTGGGCTTGTGCCTGGGAAAAATTCGCCTGGGCTCCGTTCAGCTCGGAAATTCTATTGGCGTATTAGTGGTTTCCCTGCTTTTAGGCCAGCAACATTTCAGCATTAATACGGAAGCGCTCAACCTCGGTTTTATGCTGTTTATTTTTTGCGTGGGCGTCGAAGCCGGACCCAACTTTTTTTCAATTTTCTTCCGGGATGGCAAAAATTATCTGATGCTGGCGCTGGTCATGGTCGGCAGCGCGATGCTTCTTGCGCTCGGTCTTGGCAAGGCATTCGGGTGGGACATCGGTCTCACCGCCGGTATGCTCGCCGGTTCCATGACCTCCACGCCGGTTCTGGTGGGCGCGGGAGACACACTGCGCAATACCCTCGCGGGCAGTAATACGCTCAGCCCCGCGCTGGATAATCTGAGCCTCGGCTACGCGCTGACGTATCTTATCGGGCTGGTCAGCCTGATTTTCGGCGCACGCTATTTACCAAAACTGCAACATCAGGATCTGCCAACCAGTGCGCAGCAAATCGCCCGCGAACGCGGTCTGGACACAGACAGTAAGCGAAAAGTTTATCTTCCGGTGATCCGCGCCTACCGTGTCGGGCAGGAACTGGTCGCCTGGGCTGATGGCAAAAACCTGCGTGAACTGGGGATTTATCGCCAGACGGGTTGTTATATCGAACGTATCCGCCGTAATGGAATTCTCGCGACGCCGGACGGTGACGCCGTGTTGCAGGTCGGCGATGAAATTTCGCTGGTCGGCTATCCGGACGCGCACTCACGCCTTGATCCGAGTTTCCGTAACGGGAAAGAAGTTTTCGACCGTGACCTGCTCGATATGCGCATCGTGACGGAAGAAGTGGTGGTGAAAAACAATCACGCCGTCGGCAAACGTCTGAGCCAGCTCAATCTGACCGATCAGGGTTGTTTCCTTAACCGCGTGATCCGCAGCCAGATTGAAATGCCGATCGACGACAGCATCGTGCTCAACAAAGGCGATGTGTTGCAGGTCAGCGGCGACGCGCGTCGTGTGAAAAGCGTGGCAGAGCGCATCGGCTTTATCTCCGTTCACAGCCAGCTCACCGATTTACTCGCCTTCTGCGCCTTCTTCATTGTCGGCCTGATGATCGGGCTGATCACCTTCCAGTTCAAAAGCTTCAGCTTCGGGATTGGTAACGCCGCGGGCCTGCTGTTCGCCGGTATCATGCTCGGCTTTCTGCGCGCAAACCACCCTACTTTCGGCTACATTCCGCAGGGTGCGCTGAATATGGTCAAAGAGTTCGGTCTGATGGTATTTATGGCTGGTGTCGGCCTCAGCGCTGGTGCGGGGATCAACAACGGGCTTGGCGCCGTCGGCGGACAAATGTTGCTGTCCGGCCTGATTGTCAGCCTTGTGCCGGTGGTGATTTGCTTCATCTTCGGCGCCTACGTACTGAGGATGAACCGGGCATTACTGTTCGGCGCCATCATGGGCGCACGAACCTGCGCACCGGCGATGGAAATCATCAGCGACACCGCCCGCAGCAACATTCCGGCACTGGGTTATGCAGGAACCTATGCCATTGCTAACGTATTACTGACACTCGCGGGGACACTGATCGTCATCATCTGGCCGGGAGCGTGACGTAAGTTGTTGATCCCGAATGTGGCAAAAAAAAATCAATAATTTTTTTATATTTTTGCCACATTGCGCGAACTTTTAAAGGGGAGCGAAGTCTTAATTAGTGCCACTGCTTTTCTTTGAAGTCCCCAAATTTGGAGAGCCCGTCAATCCCGCCTTTTTAGGTTCAAGATTGCCGGGTTTTTTCTTTTCTGCTTGTAAAACCTCCGTTCCCCCCTTGTAAACCCATTGACACCTTCCCCGCCAAAATGGTTGTATAACACAACCAAATCACCAAAAGCCTTTTATCATGACCGATAACACACTTCTTATAGAAAACATCCGTACCGCTTCACGGCTGATGGTTCGTGAACTGGGGTTTATGAACCCGACGCTTGCCGCTACGGAATATTCCGCGTCGGCGGTGCATACGTTGCTTGAAACTGAAAGGCTGGGCGCGGTGACGGCGGCGCAGCTGGTGAATGAACTGGGGCTGGAGAAGTCGAGCGTAAGCCGGATGCTCGGCAAACTTATCAAGGCCGGTGAACTCACCGAGGTAGTTTCTGTGGATGACGCGCGGGTGAAGCACCTTCAGCTTACCGAACAGGGCAAAGCCAGCGTCGTGAAGATTAATGCGTATGGCAAAATGCGCGTCGCAGATGCGCTGGCTCATCTTGATACTGCAAAGCAGAAAGCCGTCGCTGAAGGGATTTCTGCCTACGCCCGCGCACTGAAATCATGCCGTGACGGTTCACAGGCAAATCCGCAAAATCCTGTGATCATCAGCTCCGGTTATCAGCCGGGTATGATCGGGCGTATTTCAGAGATGCACGCCCGTTTCTATTCGCGTCATGCCAACTTTGGCAGTTTTTTTGAAAGCAAAGTGGCGGCGGGGTTAGCGGAATTCACCGGTCGCCTCGGTCATGAAAACAACCGAATCTGGCTCGCGGTTCAGAACGGAAAAATAGTCGGTTCTGTCGCCATCGACGGGCAGGATTTAGGCAATAACGAAGCACATTTGCGCTGGTTTATTCTTGATGATGGCTGCCGGGGAGGCGGTATTGGCAGAAAACTGCTCAGCGAAGCGGTAAATTTCTGCGATCAGCAAAAATTCTCAGCCACTCAGCTCTGGACTTTCAGCGGGCTGGATGCCGCGCGCCGTTTGTATGAATCGTTTGGTTTTACCCTGACGAAAGAATGGGATGGCGACCAGTGGGGAAGCCGCGTCATGGAGCAACAATTCACCCGCACCACGGGCTGACAAAGTGTCACGCCGCCGCAGTGATTTCCGGTGGCGTGACATTGGCGTTACCCGTTTCGCTAATTCTCAATCACCCGCAACAACGTTCCGTCGATATCAATAAGCGCACCCATTTTTAATCCCCACGGCTGCATTTCAGGCAGATGAACGCATGGCCGCGTGTTCCTGTCCTGCCCTATTCCGGCAGCAATAAATTCATCAAAAATGGCATCGGCATCATCCACGCGCAGGCAGCAGCTGAACCAGCTGGTGAGCGGGTCGAGATCGACGTGCAGGAAGAATTCCAGCGTAATACCGCCGCGGCTCATGATGAGCCAGCTGTCGTCGATATAGCCGGTAGTAAAGCCTATGCTGCTGTAAAAGCCTTGAGTCTCTGTGAAATCCCGGGAAGGAAGATTGGGTGTGGCGTGATCAGTCATTGGCGGCTCTCAGTCGTCGGATACGAACTTCACGTGCCGGAATAATGCCTGAACGAAAACACAGGGGAAAGTGCGGGGAATAAGATTTTGTGAGGAAAGTCATCTCCCGCCTTGCAGCGGGAGATTCAGACACGAGAGACGCAAATGCCCTTAACTTTCAGGGCAGCGTCGGCTTATCAGAACTGATAAACCAGGCCTACGGCCACAACGTCGTCGGTATTGATGCCAGCATCGCGGGTCAGGCGGGTGTCATCCATCAGATTAATTTTGTAATCCACGTAGGTCAGCATGTTTTTGTTGAAGAAGTAAGGCGCGCCAACATCGACATATTTGGTCAGGTTCTGGTTGCTGTAACCCGGGATATTACGTGCGTGAGACTGCACGTAGGCAACAGACGGACGCAGACCGAAATCGAACTGGTACTGTGCCACGGCTTCGAAGTTTTGCGCTTTGTCGGCATAACCGTAAGCGGTGCTGCCTGCTTTACCGAAGCGGTTTGCGTTGTAGCTTTGGGTGTACATCGCCGCCAGGTAGATATTGTTGGCATCGTATTTCAGGCCGCCGCTGTACGCGGTCGCCTTGTCGCCGTTACCAATGATTGCCGGGTTGTTGCGGCCGTTCTGCTCGTTGGTACGGTCAGAAGCCATCATTGCGGCTGCTGCGCTGAAACCTTCGCCCAGGTCATAAGACAGGGACATGCCGTAACCGTCGCCGTTCTGAGCTAATACGTCACGACCGTTGTTAGATTCGGTAGCGCTGCCGTTTTTGCCCTGATACTGAACCGCGACATCCAGACCTTCGACTGCGCCGAAGAAGTCTTTGTTACGGTAAGTCAGCACGCCGTTTGCACGCTGGAACATGAAGTTGTCTGCGCCGTAAGTATCGCCGCCGAATTCTGGCAGAACGTCGGTCCAGGCTGCCACGTCATACATCACGCCGTAGTTGCGGCCGTAGTCCAGTGAACCCCACTGGCCAAATTTCAGACCTGCAAAACCTACACGGGTGAAGTTGTTATTATCAGCGCTTTCAGCAGAGTTCAGGGCTGCCTGATATTCCCACTCGCCGTAACCGGTCAGTTCGTTATTAATCTGTGTTTCGCCACGGAAACCCAGACGCATATAAGACTGGTCGCCATCGGTGCTGTTATCTTTGGAGAAATAATGCAGACCGTCCACTTTACCGAACAGGTCGAGTTTGTTGCCGTCTTTATTATAGATTTCAGCAGCGCCGGCAGTGCCAGCCATCATCAGAGCGGGAATGACCAGAGAAAGTACGCGTAATTTCATCATCAATATCCTTGATTATTTATAAGCCGTCTAAAATGCCATCCGGCAAGTGTTATTATCCGGTTACCGTGAAGTTATATTTTCCCTTCTTATGGCCCGGAATTGACGTGCGTGAAATTAAACGATGAGAACTTTGGTTGCAACCTGTAAATATTTGAAATAAGTTTCGTTTGGAAATCGTTTATATAAATGCCACGCATCAATCAGATATATATTCATTTAAAAACAATCCATTACGTGAAGATAATAGCGAAGTGAAATTATAGTAAATTACAGAAACTATTCAGAATCGTAGTAAAAATATTCTCATCCGGCGACGTGAGTGCGAAAATTTCGCCGGCAGATTAAAAATATTCTGTGTAAGGTTTTGTATATTCCAGCGAAACGGTTCACTTTCAGGTTAATAAAAAACCACCAGGGCGGTGGCTTTTTGAACATCCATTCCGTGCGGGAATTTACATAATTCGTTCGAGGCGCTGATCCTTACCGCCTAAACGTCCGTCAGTCTGATTCCACTCTTTTTCATACGCCTGATAGGCAAATACAAATGCCTGATGCCCGTCTTCAAATATCTGATCAGGACGTTTGTGCCAGCCGGAATACGCGTCATAACGCAATATTTCAAAACCGTCTTCCGCCGGATGAATAAGGTAGGTGTAATGCTCACAAAACTCCGGCGCATAGGGAATATCTTCCCCGGCTTCGAGCGTGATAAACAGACCGCCAAGACGTAATTTAATCATTGATATCCTTTTTCATGATCCACAATGGAGTGGTTTGCGTTGCCGTCACATAGGCCGTCTCAGCGACCTGAAGCATGCGCTGACGCTGATAAAATCCGATAGCCGGGAGATTACTTTGCAAAACCGTCAGCCACAAGCACGATTGTCCGTTTTCACGGGCGGCGGTTTCTACGGCGTCAAATAACATCGCGCCCAGCCCGCGTGCCCGGCTTTGGGGTTTGAAATACAGCTTACACAACTTCGCCCCGTGCCCTTCCGCGCCCTCAAGAGGCTGATTGAAATGCACTTTTGCAAAACCGACCGCGTCGCCCTGTTCCTGTAACACCAGCCAGCGGTGATCCGGGCTCTCAAGCGTGTTTTCCATTTCTTCGTTACTGAAGTCATCGGCCAGAAACTGTTCCAGCTCGTCACTATTTTGCCACAGGTCGCCAAAATAGTGGCGATAGGTCTCACGGCCCAGCGTTTGCAGTTCGCGCTGGTCGGCCAGCGTGGCCTGACGAATGTCCATTTTGCTGCTCTCCTGTCTGATTTTTACTACAATGTTCAGGCCAAAGTGGATTGGCAATTAAGATTATTTTTATAGGAGTCATTCAAATGACGCAAAATATTTACGATGATCCGGCCTTTTTTGAAGGCTACGCGCAACTCGGGCGATCGCAGTTCGGGCTGGAAGGAGCGCCGGAATGGCCTTCACTCAAAGCCATGCTGCCTGATATGCAGGGCGCACGCATCATCGATCTGGGGTGTGGCTACGGCTGGTTCTGCCGTGCTGCACGTGATGCCGGTGCCGCAGAAGTTTCAGGGCTCGACGTTTCAGAGAAAATGCTGGAAAAAGCCCGGTCGATGACTTGCGACGATGCGATTCATTATGCCCGTCAGGATCTTGAAAGCCTGACACTGCCGGAAGCCGCTTTTGAACTGGCATACAGCTCGCTCACGCTTCATTACATCGACGCCCTGCCCGCGCTTGTGCAAACGGTGTTTCACGCGCTCAAACCGGGCGGCAGTTTTGTCTTCTCAGCTGAGCACCCGATCTATACCGCGCCTTCAAGCCCCGCGTGGATGATCAATGAAAGCGGGCAAAAAACCTGGCCGGTCGATGGTTATCAGCATGAAGGCAAGCGTGTCACAAACTGGTTTGCCGAAGGCGTGGTCAAGCAGCACCGCACGCTGGGGACCTACATCCGCCTGCTCACTGATGCGGGTTTCGTTATCCGCGGGCTTAATGAGTGGGGTCCGTCAGCGGAACAAATTGCCGCACAACCCGCGCTGGCCGAAGAGGCTGAACGTCCGATGCTGTTCCTGATGTCCGTCCAAAAACCTCGCTAATCGTCTTCTCAGACACTTTTTCTTTCATTTTTTCAGTCAGGCAATTGCGCCGGGAGGCTCGTCCTCCCGCCTTGTATGTAATAAGCATGTGGTGGTTAGCTACCATCGCATGAAGCGGAGAGAGCTTGGCCCTCGCC
>NZ_JAEMGT010000071.1:0-64857 GCF_017655185.1 Rahnella sp. ChDrAdgB13
TGCCTGCCATACTTCCCTCAAAAATTGCCATTACTTATTAACTGACAATTCCTTTTGGGATAGGTTCTTAATGCCTTTTTGATGAGGGGAAATGCACGGTTTGGTGGATTTCAGGCAGGTCTGATAAATGAGGTTCAAAGCCCAAAAAAGGGTTCCTCCCTACCGGCAGAAACCCTTTTATCACTTTCGGTGTTATCAGCTCACCGACACTTTCCGGCGGCGTTTATCGAGGTCTTTGATGAGTTTATTCACCTGATCGTCAGCAAACATTTCTTCAAGAGTGCAGGAAAGTTTGCGGCGCCAGTTCGGGTATTCATCGCTGGTGCCGGGGACGTTGACCGGCGCGTCCATGTCGAGCCAGTCTTCCGGTTGCAGGCCGAGTAGCGCACAGGCACTGTCGGCGACGTAGCGTTGCAGGCCGCGGTTGAGCACCGGCGTCATTTCCATTAATGCGGCTTTGTGTCCGGTTTTCTTCGGGATGCAGTCGTAATGATGCAACCCGTCGAGCAGCCCCTGACGCGCCCGCGCACGGTCGGCGTACAGTTCCTGTAAAACGTCTTCGTCACGGTAAAGTCCGAGCGTTTTACCGAGCGCCAGATCGTCGCTTTGCCAGTAACCGCGCAGCGTCGGCAGGTCGTGCGTGGTGATGGTTGCCATCGCCTGAACCGGGTACGACTGCGGCGCACGGAAGTTGTTTTCCTCATCGCGCTCGAAATACAGCACTTTGTAGGAATACACACCGCCCTCGCGCAGCTTGCTGACGATCTCCACCGGCACGGTGCCCAGATCTTCGCCGATAACCATGCAGCGGTGACGCTGACTTTCCAGCGCCAGAATCGCCAGCAGGTCGTCTACCGGATATTGCACATATGCGCCTTTATCCGCCGTTTCTCCGGCCGGGATCCACCACAATCGCAACAGCGTCATCACATGATCGATACGCAACGCGCCGCAGCTGGTCATGTTCGAACGCAGCAAATCGATAAACGGCTGATAGCCGCGCTTCACCATCACATGCGGATCCATCGGGCGCAGATCCCAGTTCTGTCCGAGCGGCCCGAGAATGTCCGGCGGCGCGCCGACCGAGGCTTTCAGGCAATACAGCTCGCCGTCGCCCCAGGTTTCAGAACCTCCTTCGACGACACCCACCGCTAAATCGCGGTATAACCCCATAGGCATGTCCTGCTGCTGGCTGGTGCGATAACAGTTTTCGAACTGGATTTCAGCCAGCCATTGCAGCCACAGATAAAACTCCACATCTTCAGCGTGTTGCTCGCAGAATGCGCGAACAGCCGGGCCACGGGCATCGTGATATTTTTCCGGCCAGCGGTTCCAGCCAAGCGCAACATCCGTTTCTTTCGCCAGATGCTCATACAGCGCATCAAACGCCGCCTGCAAATACAGGCTTTCGCCGCCCTGTTTCACGAAACTGGCCAGCGATTTCACCTGCGGATCCTGCGTTTTGCGGCCACGAAAATGCGTATACGCCAGCCGTAAACCTTCGAGTTTCAGCGGCATCACGTCGGCGTAATCCACCCATTCACTGGCGCGGACGGCCTGCAAACGCTGCTGCGTCAGCGGCTGGTTCCACCAGATTTGGGCTTCCTGACTCTGTTTAAAATCGTCTACCGCGCTGACGTCGATATAAATGACGTTCAGCCAGCGGCGCGAAGACGGGCTGTACGGGCTGGCCGCCACCGGATTTGCCGGATACAGCGCGTGAATCGGATTGAGCCCGACAAAAGCGCCGCCGCGCCGGGCGACGTTTTCGAGCATCAGGTTGAGATCGCCGAAATCGCCGATGCCCCAGTTATTTTCTGAGCGCAGCGTATAAAGCTGCACGCAGGCGCCCCACAGTTTTTTACCGGCCAGCAAGGCGTCCGGTTCATAGCAACGTTTCGGGGCGACAATCACCCGGCAATCCCACTGCTGCGCGTCCTGCGTCAGCGTCAGCTGGTGATAACCGGCGGGAATTTTCCCCTGCAGCGCCAGCGTCATTTTGCCGCTGATACGCCCCTGCTGAGTTGCGCCGTTTTCCAGCTGCAACGTCCAGCCGAATTCACCTTCTCCGCTGACCGGCAGCGCCAGACGGCTGCCGGAGACAAAGACTTTGACCGGCGGAACCGGTGTTGCAGCCGGACGATGCCCGGCCTTCCAGCCCATAGCTGACAACAGTTCGCGCTTGGTTTCCGGCGCGATGGCCTGCTGCTTGCCATGTGCATTAATGAAACCAGAGGAAATACCCGCCTCCCTGGCGGCCTGCTCCAGTACTTTGTTCTCCATGCGGGCTCCTTAACGTTTCGCCTGCCAGATCCGCTGCTGATAATCGCGAATCGATCGGTCGGAACTGAACATCCCGACGCGGGCAGTATTGAGAATAGTTTTGCGCGTCCACTCGTCCTGATCACGGTACAGTGCATCGACTTTTTGCTGTGCCGCGCAGTAATCCGCGAAGTCCGCCAGCACCAGATACGGGTCACCGCCGCCGAGCAGGCTGTCGAGCATCAGGCTGAACGCCTGTTTGTCGCCGTTGCTGAAGAAGCCGTTTTCCAGCTCTTTCAGGATCTTATCCAGATGCTTGTCTTTCTTACGGATTTTGAGCGGATCGTAGCCTTTGGCCTGCAACGCTTTCACCTGATCGACGGTATTGCCGAAGATGAAGATATTCTCTTCGCCGACCTGTTCCGCAATCTCGACGTTTGCGCCGTCGAGCGTGCCGACGGTCATCGCGCCATTCAGCGCCAGCTTCATGTTGCCGGTGCCGGAAGCTTCTTTCCCGGCAGTAGAAATCTGCTCAGAAACGTCTGCCGCCGGGATCATCAGCTCCGCCACCGACACGCGGTAATCCGGGATAAACACCACTTTGATGCGGTCGCGAACCAGCGGGTCGTTATTCACTTTTTCGGCCACCTGATTGATGGCGTAGATAATATTTTTCGCCAGGTAATAACCCGGTGCGGCTTTCGCGCCGAACAGGAACACACGAGGCACCATGTCCATTTCCGGGTTATCACGCAACTGGCGGTACAGCGAAAGAATGTGCAGCAGGTTCAGGTGCTGACGTTTGTACTCGTGCAGGCGCTTGATCTGCACGTCGAAAATCGCGTCCGGGTTCAGCGTCAGGCCCATCGTGTGTTTGACGTACTCCGCCAGACGCACCTTGTTTGCGCGCTTAATCTGCTGATAACGCTGGCAGAACGCCGTATCTTCAGCGGAACTTTCCAGCCCTTTCAGCGCGTCCAGATTGTTCACCCATTCAGTTTTCAGAGTGTCATCGATCAGCGCGGACAGCGCCGGATTACACTGTTTTACCCAGCGGCGCGGCGTGATGCCGTTGGTGACGTTGTGGAATTTGTTCGGCCACAGCTGGTGATATTCCGGGAACAGATCTTTGACCACCAGCTCGGAATGCAGTGCTGCAACGCCGTTCACCGCAAAACCGCTGACCACGCACAGATTAGCCATGCGCACCTGTTTGTTCTGATGAACTGAAAGTTTTTCCCACACCGCTTTGTCGCCCGGCCACTGTTTTTCGACCACTTTTTTGAAGCGCGCGTTAATGGCTTTGATCAGCGAGAAGTGGCGAGGCAACAGGCTGCGGACCAGTTTTTCATCCCAGCATTCGAGCGCTTCCGGCATCAGAGTATGGTTGGTGTAAGCGAACGTCTGGCTGGTGATGGCCCATGCGGCGTCCCAGTCCAGCTGATGTTCATCCAGCAAAATGCGCAGCAGTTCAGGGATAGCGATCGTCGGATGCGTATCGTTTAGCTGAATCACTTCGAACTTCGGCAGATCCTGAATTTTGCGGCCCAGGAAATGGTGGCGGCGCAGAACATCGGCCACCGAGCACGCGCACTGGAAATACTGCTGCATCAGGCGCAGGCGCTTACCCGCTTCGTGGTTGTCATTCGGATACAGCACTTTGGTCAGTTTAGCGGCATCGATGCCTTTCTGTTCCGCTTTAAGGAATTCGCCGTCGTTAAATAAGGTCAGGTCAAAAGGATGCACGTCGGTGGCCTGCCACAAACGCAGTGGCTGCGTAACACCATTTTTATAGCCGACTACCGGCAAATCCCAGGCTTCGCCGCGCAGGGAAAACGCCGGATGCCATTGCTCGGTGCCCAGCTCATTTTTGACCAACTTGCCGCCAAACTGAACGTCCACGGACAACGCGCTGTTGTGGGTAAACCACGGGTAGCTTTCGCGGTGCCAGTTATCCGGCGCTTCCTGCTGCTGGCCTTCGCTGAATGACTGACGGAATAAGCCATACTGATAGTTCAGGCCGTAGCCGGTCGCCGGTTGCCCGACGGTCGCCATCGAATCGAGGAAACAGGCCGCCAGACGCCCTAATCCGCCATTACCCAGCGCCGGATCGGTTTCCTGTTCCAGCACATCGGCCAGTTCAACGCCCTGCTCTTTCAGTGCCTGGTTGACGGTTTCATACCAGCCGAGATTAATCAGGTTATTCGCGGTCAGACGCCCGATCAGGAATTCCATCGAAATGTAGTTAACGTGCCGTTGCGGCTGTTTCGTCGCTTTCGGCGCGGGTTGCGCGCTGAGTTGTTCTGACAGTGCGGCGCTGGTGGCCTGCCACCACTGATGTGGCGTCATGTCCTGCGCCTGCTGTAAACCGAATCCCTGCCACTGGCGTTTTAGCGCGGCTAAAAACTGCGTCTTATCCAAAGTCACCTGCATCACATGCCTCTTTATCCGGGAATTTGTGGGAAAAGTTTTAGGTTGATAATCACTATGCTGAAGCTTCTCCGGAAGAGCAGCATCATCCCGCCAAAGATTAGGCAGGGAGGAGAAACGGGGCGTAGCCGGATGAGACGGGCGCTCAGAGGGAAGGGCTGAAAATTTGTATTAAGAAGTGTGATGCAGAGCAACTTAACGACATGTAAAAACGTAACATTCTTGCAATCAATGTTTCAAAGGAGGACTTTAGAAAAAGTGATTAATTACACGCTGTGAAATAAAGATCGCCCCTCTGTTCACCGTCAAAAGAATCGTAAAAAATGCTGATCCCTTCGAAATTGAGCCGCCCGGTGCGGCAGCAAAATACAGTGGTTCGCGATCGTCTGCTGACGAAGCTGGCGACTGCGCCAAATTACCGTCTGACTCTGGTCGCCAGCCCGGCAGGCTATGGGAAAACGACGCTGGTGGCGCACTGGGCAGCGGGAAAAAGCGATCTCGGCTGGTACTCTCTTGATGAAAGCGATAATCAGCCAGAGCGTTTTGCCAGCTATCTGATTGCGGCCGTGCAGCACGCCTGCGGCGGCCATTGCGTGAAAAGTGAGGCGCTGAGCCAGAAGCATCAGTACGCGAGTTTGTCCGCACTGTTCGCTCAGCTGTTCGTGGAACTTTCCGACTGGCACCGCCCGCTTTTGCTGGTGATCGACGATTATCACCTCATTTGCAACGATGCAATCCACGAAGGGATGCGTTTCTTCCTGCGTCATCAGCCGGAAAATATGTCTCTGGTGGTGCTTTCACGCACCCTGCCGCCGCTGGGCATCGCCAATATGCGTGTGCGCGAGCAACTGCTCGAACTCAATGCCTCGCATCTGGCGTTTACACACCCGGAAACGCAGCAGTTTTTCGATAACCGCCTTAAAGATCCGATTGATCAGGCTGACAGCAGCCGCCTGTGCGATGACGTCGCAGGCTGGGCCACGGCGTTGCAGCTGATTGCGCTCTCGGCGCGCCAGTCGGCCACCTCTTCGCAACAATCGACGCAGCAATCGGCGCGCAAACTGGCCGGCCTGAACGCCAGCCATTTATCCGAATATCTGGCGGACGAAGTGCTGGATCGCGTTGATGCGCCGACCCGTGATTTCCTGCTGCGCTGTTCGTTGCTGCGTTCGATGAACGACGCCCTGATTGTGCGGCTGACCGGAGGCGACAACGGTCAGCAACGGTTGGAAGAGCTGGAGCGTCAGGGGTTGTTTATTCACCGTATGGATGACACCGGCGAATGGTTTAACTTCCACCCGCTGTTTGCCACTTTTTTGCGTCAGCGCTGCCAGTGGGAACTGGCAACCGAGCTGCCGCAGATTCACCGCGCGGCCGCCGAAGGCTGGCTGGCTCAGGGTTTCCCGGCCGAAGCCATCCATCATGCGCTGGGCGCGGAAGACACCGATATGTTGCGCGATATTCTGCTGCAACATGCCTGGGCGTTGTTTAATCAGAGCGAACTGGCGCTGCTGGAAGAGTGCCTCGCCGCACTGCCTTACGACCGTCTGATTCAGAATCCAAAACTGGTTCTGTTGCAGGCCTGGCTGGCACAAAGTCAGCACCGTTATGCCGAAGTGGAAGCGCTTCTGGCGCGTGCTGAAAGCGAAATGCAGCAGCGCAATATCGTGATGGAACAGGATCTGACGGCAGAATTTGATGCCTTGCGTGCGCAGGTGGCGATCAACGATGGCCGTCAGGATGAGGCCGAAAAACTGGCAGCCGACGCCCTGCGTTTCCTGCCGTATGAAAGCTACTACAGCCGCATTGTTGCCACGTCGGTGACGGGCGAAATCCAGCACTGCAAAGGTGATTTAACCCGTGCGCTGCCGCTGATGCAGCAAACCGAACAAATCGCGCGGCGCTACGAGGCCTATCACTACGCCTTATGGGCGCTGCTGCAACAGAGCGAAATTCTGATTGCTCAGGGCTTTTTGCAGGCCGCATTTGAAATGCAGGATCGTGCTTTTGAACTGGTGCGTGAACAGCATCTTGAACAGCTGCCGATGCATGAATTTTTACTGCGTCTGCGTTCGCAATTGTTGTGGTCGTGGTCCCGTCTCGATGATGCCGAAGACGCGGCGCGTCAGGGGCTGGACGTGCTGACCAACTTCCAGCCACAGCAGCAATTGCAGTGTCTGGCGATGCTGGCGAAATGCTCTCTGGCACGCGGTCAGCTCGACAATGCGCATCATCATTTGCAGCGTTGTGAAAGCCTGCTCAAAACCGGCCAGTATCACATCGACTGGATGACCAATACCGATAAGCCGCGGGTGATTTACTGGCAGATGATCGGAGATAAAACCGCCGCGCGGCAGTGGCTGCAACAGGCGCGTAAACCGGACATGGCGGACAACCATTTCCAGCAGGGTCAGTGGCGTAATATTGCCCGCGTGCAGATTTTGCTGGAACAGTTTGATGAAGCCGAAGTGGTGCTCGACGAGCTGAATCAGAACGCCCGTCAGCTGCGCCTGACCAGCGATCTGAACCGTAACCTGTTGCTGAGTAACCTGCTTTACTGGCACACCGGGCGCAAAAGTGACGCGCAGCGCGTATTGATTGAAGCGCTCGGGCTGGCAAACCGCACCGGATTTGTCAGCCATTTCGTGATTGAAGGGGAAATGATGGCGCAACAGCTGCGTCAGCTGATTCAGCTCAATCTGTTGCCGGAGCTGGAACAGCGCCGTGCGCAGCAAATCTTGCGGGAAATTAATCAGCACCATCGCCATAAATTTGCGCACTTCGACGAAGGTTTCGTGAATAAATTGCTGACCCATCCGCAGGTGCCGGAGCTCATCCGCACCAGCCCGCTGACCCAACGTGAATGGCAGGTGCTCGGGTTAATTTATTCCGGCTACAGCAATGATCAGATTGCCGGCGAGCTGGACGTTGCCTCCACCACCATCAAAACGCATATCCGCAATTTGTACCAAAAACTGGGCGTCGCCCACCGTCAGGAAGCCGTTCAGCAGGCTCAGCATCTGCTGCAAGTCATGGGCTACGGCGCCTGAAATCCCTTCATTCCCACTTTTCATAACACACCGACTATTTATGGCGGTGTGTTATGCCTATTTTGCATGAGTACAGGCGAACATTTTTTGCTCACGACGAAAAACCGGTGATATAATGTGACCGTCGTCACACTATTTAACTTCACCATTTTCTTCAGTAAAGCCCATTGCCAACCAGCGGTAGCAGCCTTCAGGCTGATTTGGCTTCGTGCAAACGGCTGTAGTGAGTAAGGATTTATATCGATGGGTACTTTAACTGCCGGATTCATCATGATGCGCTGGGAACTGCTGAGCGCCTTTTTAATGTTCTGCACCAGCCAGCTTAATATTGTTTGCCGCCAGTCCAGCCGGAATACCATGGCGTTTGTTTGCAGTGGTATCGGCCTCACCGTCACCTGTTTCTTCGTGATGAGCCTGATGGGAATGAGCTATAACGCCGTGGCGATTGCTCAGTTCTGGTCCACGACGAAAGAGGTGTTCTTTGACGTCATGAGCAAAACCCCTACCGATATGTCTTACTACTATTAATCTTATTCTCTGATCGGTATTTACGATTTAAAGAGGGCAGAACGTCATGTTCTGCCCTCTTTATTTCGCCTTTTCTTTCACCCTGCCGCGATTTTGTTGCTTATTTGCGCACCGTTCCCTCATCTAATCCTAAATTTTAAAATTTGCGGGATGCATCGACTGTCTTTTTGTACCTATCTGCATGATTACCTGTAAATTGCGCACTGTCCCGAAGGATAAAAAGATAATGTGCGAACGCCCTAAACTATTCATTGCTAATAGTTGAACGGTCGTATTAGATTCTCACACTATACTTTTCCCAGAATGATCATTGTTTTGTTTGCTTCAGGCTGCTGAATTTCCACTATTTTGGCACCCCTGCTTATGGCTGAAGGAATTCCGATGAATACGCATCACGTGCTTGGCGCGTTAGTGTTACTGGTAAGCTCTGCCTCGTCACTCGCCGTTGAAACAACGGGTATCCCGCAGGATCAGGTAAAAGAACGCAACGCGTTCATTGCCGATCTGATGAAGAAAATGACCCTTGATGAAAAAATTGGTCAGCTGAATCTGGTCACCGTTGGTCCGGATTATAAAAAAGAAGCCATCATGGCGGATATCCAGGCCGGTAAAGTCGGCGGGGTATTTAATACGGTCACGAAGCCAGACATCCGCCGTATGCAGGATGAAGTCAAAAACAGCCGTCTGAAAATTCCTCCTTTTTATGCCTATGACGTTGTCCACGGACAGCGCACGATTTTCCCGATAAGCCTTGGCCTCGCCGCCAGCTGGGATATGCAGGCCGTCTTCACCAGCGCACATATCGCTGCCGTGGAAACCGCCGCCGATGGCCTGAACATGACCTTCGCGCCGATGGTGGATATCACCCGTGATCCGCGCTGGGGCCGTGTGTCCGAAGGCTTTGGCGAGGACACTTATCTGACCTCACGCCTCGCGCACGAAATGGTCACCGGCTTCCAGGGCAAAGATCCCTCTGCACCCGATGCCGTCATGGCTAACGTGAAACACTACGCGCTCTACGGCGCGGTCGAAGGTGGCCGCGAGTACAACACCGTCGATATGAGCCTGACCCGCATGTTCAACGATTACATGCCGCCGTACAAAGCCGCAATTGATGCCGGTGCCGGTGGTGTGATGGTTGCGCTCAACAGCGTTAACGGGATCCCGGCGACGTCCAATACCTGGCTGCTGAAAGACATTCTGCGCGATGACTGGCAGTTTAAAGGCCTGACCGTCAGCGATCATGGCGCGATTGGCGGGCTGGTGAAACATGGCGTGGCCGAAGACGATCGCCAGGCCGCCGCGATGGCGCTGAAAGCGGGCGTGGATATAGACATGGCCGACAACATGTACGGTAAGTATCTGAAAGGATTACTCGCCGACGGTCTGGTCAGCCAGCAGGATATCGATCGCGCCGTGCGTGACGTGCTGGCCGCCAAATGGGACATGGGCCTGTTTGTCGATGAATATCGCCATTTAGGGCCACAGTCGAGCGACCCGACCGACACCAATGCCGAAAGCCGCCTGCACCGCAGCGAAGCGCGCGAAGTCGCACGCACTTCTCTGGTTCTGCTGAAAAATAACAACCAGACATTGCCGCTGGCGAAGAAAGGCACCATCGCCGTGGTCGGTGCGCTGGCTGACAGCAAACGTGATGTGATGGGCAGCTGGTCTGCCGCCGGTAAAGCCGATCAGGCCGTGACCGTATTGCAGGGCATGAAAGATGTGGTCGGCGATAAAGGCACCGTTCTCTACGCGCGCGGGGCGAATGTCACCGACGATCAGGCAATGGTCGATTTCCTCAATTCCTACGAAAAACAGGTGATCAACGACCCGAGAAAACCACAGGACATGATCGACGAAGCGGTGAAAACTGCTGAGAAAGCCGATGTCGTGGTGGCCGTGGTCGGCGAAGCACAGGGCATGGCGCACGAGGCTTCCAGCCGTTCTGAGCTGAACATTCCGCAAAGCCAGCGCGACCTGCTGAAAGCCCTGAAAGCCACCGGAAAACCGCTGGTTATCGTGCTGATGAACGGTCGCCCTCTGACGCTGACGTGGGAAAACGAAATCTCTGATGCGATGCTGGAAACCTGGTTCAGCGGTACCGAAGGCGGCCATGCGATCGCCGACGTTCTGTTTGGCGATTACAACCCGTCAGGCAAACTGCCGATGACTTTCCCGCGCGCTGTCGGCCAAATTCCTTTGTATTACAGCTTCCTGAATACCGGGCGTCCGTTTAATCCGCAGCATCCGGACAAATACACCACCCGCTATTTTGATATCACCAATGGTCCGCTGTTCCCGTTTGGCTATGGCCTGAGCTACACCCGTTTCAGCGTGTCTGACGTGAGTTTGTCTTCTACCACCATGGATGCCAAACACCCGCTGACCGCCAGCGTGACGGTGAAAAACACCGGTAAAGTCAGCGGCGCAACGGTGGTTCAGCTGTATCTTCAGGACGTCGCGGCTTCAATCAGCCGCCCGGTTAAAGAGCTGAGGAATTTTGAAAAGATCACCCTGCAACCGGGTGAAGAGAAAATCGTTACATTTGCGATCAATGAAAAGGATTTACGTTTCTTCAACGACAAGTTGAAATGGGCTTCTGAACCCGGAAAGTTCAACGTATTCGTAGGCTTAGATTCTCAGGATGTGAAACAAACCAGCTTCCTGCTGAAATGATTTTCCGGGCTCTGTTTGGAGCCCGGCGTGAAGTCTGAAATTGAGTCTCGCACAGGCGGGTTACCGGTAACGGCACCCGCCTCTTCTGAGCAGTAATTTCTGCCTGGCGACTGGATATCTAACCGACAGTTGCTAACCTTAAATTCAATGTGTTACGCGCCCTCGCCCTTTATCCGTTCGTTACGGAGCGTTGCGAATGTGCTGAACAGAGTAAGCTCCGTCTGTGCTGACTGTTGCCCTGTCGCCACACTGGCGGCGTATAGCGTTCTTTGCGGAGAAACATTTCATGGTCGATTCTCAAGATGCCTCCATTTTGTACCTACATTTCGGCACACCCCGCCCCTACTGGCGGCTGGGTTCCGACAGCAATGCACTGGAGCTGTCCGCTGAGAAAGGCATCGTCAACGTCGCGATTTCCCTGACCCAATGGCAGGCGGGAAAAATCAGGCAACTGACCGGGATCACCTCAAGTTTCACACTCGATATCACGCTGTTCGGATCTCCCGTTCGCCTGTATCTGGTGGGCCGCAAAATTGACAGCAAAGCCTGGGCAGGCACCGCGTCGGCTTATCAGGATACTGAATCCGTCGCGCACGATCTGGAAGTCGGCCTGACGTTCGCCGAGCAGGTGGTGTCTGAGGCCAACTCGGTCATCGTGATTATCGATCAGGAAGGAAAAATCCATCGTTTCAACCGCTTAAGCGAAGAATATACTGGCCTGCGCGAAGAAGATGTCATCGGGCGCAGCGCCTATGACCTGTTTATGTCGATGGAAGAAGGTCTGGCGTCGCGCCAGAACATCAACGGTTTTTTTCAGCATCAGCAATCCTATGAAGTCGAACGCTGGATCAATACGGTTAAAGGTCAGCGGCTGTTCCTGTTTCGCAATAAATTTGTCCACAGCGGCAGCGGCAAACAGCAAAAATATCTCATTTGCTCCGGTTCCGACATTACCGATGAACGCAAGGCGCAGGAGCGTTTACGCGTTCTGGCCAACACCGATTTAGTCACCGGTTTCGCTAACCGCAACGCCTTGCAGGAATCGCTGGCAAAGGCGCTGAAAGAGCGCGGTGAGGACAAAGTCGGCCTGATTTATCTGGATCTGGATAACTTCAAAAAGGTCAACGACGCCTACGGGCATATGTTTGGCGATCATCTGCTGCGCGCGGTTTCAGATGCGATTCAGGATTGCCTGTCGCCCAACGATAAGCTCGCGCGTTTAGGCGGCGATGAATTCATTATTCTCAGCACGCATGCCGAAATCGACACGCTCGAAGCACTGAGCCAGCGCGTGTTGCGCCGTCTGGGCTTACCCTTCCGCATCGGGCTGATTGAAGTCTACACCGGCTGTTCCGGCGGCATTGCGATTTGCCCGGAACACGGCACTGACGGCGATACGCTGTTGCAAAACGCCGATACCGCCATGTATGTGGCAAAGGAAAAAGGCAAAAACGCGCACTGCGTTTTCTCGCCGGACATGAATGAAAAAGCCTCAGAATACATGTGGCTGGATACCCATCTGCGTAAAGCGCTGGCCGTAAAGGATCAGCTGGTTTTGCACTATCAGCCGAAGGTCTCGCTTTATGGCACCGTGCAAAGCGTGGAAGCGCTGCTGCGCTGGAATTCGCCGGAACGCGGGCTGATCCAGCCGCAAAGCTTTATCCCTTACGCCGAAGAATCCGGCCTGATTACTCCCATCGGAAAATGGGTCATTGAAACGGCGACGCGTCAGGCGACAGAATGGCAAAAAAAAGGTCTGAACCTGCGCGTTGCGGTGAATCTTTCCGGACGCCAGCTTAACAACGGTTCCTTCATCACCACGCTGTCTGATGCGATGAAAAAAGCCGGAATGAAAGGCTGTATGCTTGATTTCGAGCTGACAGAAAGCTGCCTGGTGGAAGATGAAAGCGCTGCCGTCACCATGATTAATCAGCTGCATAAATTGGGTGCGCAAGTGCATCTGGATGATTTCGGTACAGGTTATTCCTCGCTGTCGCAACTGGCGCGTATTCCGCTCGACTGCATCAAGCTGGATCAGAGTTTTATTCGTGGAATCAATGACAATCCGGTTTCACAGGCGCTGGTCCGGGCTATTGTCGCGGTGGCAAAAACCCTGCAACTGACGGTGGTCGCGGAAGGTGTGGAAACGGCTGAAGAAGAAAAGCTGGTGGATGAAATCGGTGTGGACAGCAAACAGGGCTTTCTTTACGCCAAGCCAATGCCCGCGATTGAGCTGGAGCACTGGCTTGAGGAAAAAAGAGTTGCTTCACCCAATGTTTTTAAACATAAAGCAAAACAGAAATAGCGCCAGTGACGGGCTGCTTCTGTCTGTTATTAACCGGTTTTACGCAATGATGCGGTGTGCCGGTTTTGCAGCATGACCAGACGCTCCATATAACTCAGATCCTTCTCCTCCAGCGTAAATGCGGCATCCACCCAATCTTCCGTAATATCCATCAGCTCTGAACGGGACAGCTGCAACACGCGCTGACGCGCCCGGATCATCGCCCTGATCCCGTTGAGTTTTGGCCTCAGGACATCCATGAAAGTACGCGTGGCGTTGAAGCCTTCGCCGGGCTGGAACAAAACATCCACCAGACCGCGGCTTTCAAACCACTCCGCCGTATGCGATTCGCCGGTGGAAATCAGCTCCTCCGCCAGTTTCATTCCGGCTTTGCGCGATACCAGCGAGTAACCGCCCATTCCCGGAAACAGGTTGAACGCAATTTCCGGGAACCCCATGCGCGCGGTGTTCTGCGCAAGAACGTAATGATGCGCCAGCGCCGCCTCGAATCCGCCGCCCAGCGCGGTGCCTTCGATCATCGACAAGCTGATTGCGCCAACATCAAAGCCCCGCGCCGCCGCATGGACACAGTCAACACAAGCGCGGGCATACGAACGTAAGGCCTCACGTTTGTTATTGATGATCGCTTCAACAAAGAAACTCAGATCACCCCCCACGTTGTACATATTGGGCACAAGCGATCCGGTCACCCAAAAATCAAAACGCAGCCCCGATGCCTTCGCGGCGTAAGTCAGCGTCATGATGTCTTCAATAAGCTCCTGATTAAAACAAGTACGTGGATAAGACCTGAGCATCATCCACATGACATTACGGCCCTCTTCATAATAGGCTGCAATCTGGGACAAATGCCCGGCTTCGGTAAACGGGCGGCAGGCTGTATGGTCATTAAGATTCATAGTATATATCCAGGTTAGAAATGAATTTTTAGGGTGAAGCAGCTCCAGCCTAGTCCAGCTCTAACCCGAACTGAATCGATTCGAGATCCTTTTATAAAAATAATCCTAGTCGTAACGACTCAGGAAAAAAATGTTAAAAATAAACAACCTGCGCATAATCAATATTGTGTAAAAACAAAGAAATAATTACTTTATCTGCTACAACCTGGTGTTTACCGGTCGCCTTAATAACCCGGCTAATTAAAGAGCCCACCTTAATAATATACGCAATAGTTAATTAACTCTCAGCGAGAGCCTCAGAGTGACGCCTATCACAATCATCGCGCGCTAACTTTCCAATTGCCCTGCCAGACGCTAAATTGAAATTATCTCATCCGACCACTTAAGAGAATTCCATGACTGAACGCGCGTTGCCGTTTTATCCGCACCTGCTGGCGCCCCTGGATTTAGGTTTTACGCAGCTGAAAAACCGCGTGCTGATGGGATCCATGCACACCGGCCTTGAAGAGCTGGAAGACGGGCCGGAACGTCTGGCGGCCTTTTATGCCGAACGCGCGGCGGCGGGCGTCGGGCTGATTGTCACCGGCGGGATTTCACCGAATGCCCGGGGCGTCGTTTATCAAGGCGGTTCGGTTCTGGCGGAGCAGGAACACATCACGCATCACCGCGTGGTGACGCAGGCTGTTCACGACGCGGGCGGTAAAATTGCGCTGCAAATCCTGCACGCCGGCCGTTACAGCTATCAGCCTCATCCCGTCGCGCCGTCTGCCCTTCAGGCGCCGATTAACCGCTTTACGCCGCATGCCCTGAGCGAAGAAGAAATTGAATCGACGCTGGAGGATTTCGCCCGCTGCGCCAGTCTGGCGAAAGAATCTGGCTACGACGGCGTGGAAATCATGGGCTCAGAAGGCTATCTGATTAATCAGTTTCTCACCGTCCGCACCAATCAGCGCACCGACCGCTGGGGCGGCAGCGTGGAAAACAGAATGCGTTTCGCCACGGAAGCCGTCCGGCGTGTGCGTCAGATTTGCGGTGAGGAATTCATCATTATTTACCGCTTATCGATGCTGGATCTGGTGGAGGAAGGCTCGGACTGGCAGGAAGTCGAAATGCTGGCGCAGCGCATCGAACAGGCCGGGGCCAGTATTATCAATACCGGCATCGGCTGGCACGAGGCACGCATTCCGACCATCGCCACAATGGTGCCGCGCGGCGCATTCAGTTGGGTGACGCAAAAACTCATGGGCAGAGTCAGCATCCCGCTCATCACTACTAACCGCATCAACGACCCTGACGTCGCGGAGAAAATTCTCGCCGAAGGCTGCGCCGATATGGTCTCAATGGCGCGCCCGTTCCTCACCGATCCGGCATTTGTTGAGAAAGCCGCGCAAGGCCGTGCGGACGAAATCAACACCTGCATCGGTTGCAATCAGGCCTGTCTGGATCAGATTTTTGCCGGCGAAGTAACGTCCTGCCTGGTGAATCCGCGTGCCTGCCACGAAACACAAATGCCGGTCGTACGTGCGCAGCATTTCAAACGCCTGGCCGTGGTCGGCTCTGGCCCGGCCGGTCTGGCCTTTGCGACAACTGCCGCCAGCCGCGGGCATCACGTCACGCTGTTTGACGCCAATACTGAAATCGGCGGCCAGTTTAACGTCGCCAAACAAATCCCCGGCAAGGAAGAGTTTTATCAGACGCTGCGCTACTACTCGCGCCAGCTGACACTGCTGGGCGTCACACTACGCCTCGGTGAAACCGTGAATGCCAGCCAGCTAAACGGTTATGACGAAGTGATCCTCGCCTGCGGAATTTCGCCGCGCCTGCCGGACATACCGGGGATCAATCATCCGCGCGTACTGACTTATCTCGACGTCCTGCGCGATAAAAAACCGGTCGGCCAGCGGGTGGCGATTATCGGCGCGGGCGGGATTGGTTTTGATACCGCCGAGTACCTCATCCACAACGACCCGTCATCGAGCCTGAGCAGCAGCACGTTCAGCCAAGAATGGGGCATTGATCAGACACTGACGCATCGCGGCGGCCTTGCGCCACAAGGCCCGCAGCCGGAACCTGCCGCGCGCGATATTGTTTTGCTGCAACGTAAATCCACCAAAGTCGGCGCAGGGCTGGGCAAAACCACCGGCTGGATCCACCGCGCCAGCCTGTTACAGCGCGGCGTAAAAATGCAAAGCGGCGTCAGTTACGAACGCATTGATGATGCGGGTTTGCACCTCATCATGAATGGCGAACCGGTGTGTCTGGAAGTGGATAACATCGTTATCTGCGCCGGACAGGAGCCGCAGCGCGCGCTGTATCAGCCGTTGGTGGACGCCGGAAAAACCGTGCATCTGATTGGCGGCGCGGACGTCGCGGTAGAGCTGGATGCGCGGCGCGCTATCGGTCAGGGAACGAAACTGGGACTCGAGATCTGAACGAATATTCAGGCGAAAAAAAAGCCGCGAGAGCGGCTTTTTCATAGGGGCTGACTTAAATCAGTGCTGAGCTGCCGTTTTCACCGCGCGCAGGATCACGAATTTCTGGTTGGTGGCGATAGTGGTGCAGTTGCCAAACAGACGACGCAGCTTCTGGTAGTAATCCAGATGACGGTTGCCCACGATACGCAGTTCACCGCCGGTTTGCAGACAACGTTTTGCGTCGCAGAACATGCGCCACGCGGTGTCATCGCTGATAACTGTGCCCTGATGGAACGGCGGGTTACACAATACGGCGTGAAGGGTTTCGCGTTCAACTCCCGCCAGCATGTTGTTCACTTCGAAATGACAACGGCTGACATCCTGCGGCAAATTGTTTTCGACGTTAATCCGGCTCGATTCCACCGCCATATAAGACTCATCGACGAACAGCATTTCAGCATCCGGGTTCAGCGCCAGCGCGGTCATGCCGATTACGCCGTTGCCGCAGCCCAGATCTGCCATGCGGCCTTCGATGCCTTCCGGCAAATGCTGCATGAAGAAGCGCGCGCCGATATCCAGCCCGCCGCGTGAGAACACGTTCGCATGGTTGGAGATACGGAATTCACTGTCATCCAGCGCCCATTCGGAAATCACCGGTTCAGCGGTTTGCGCAGGCAACGTTGCTTCGCAATGGATCAGACGGGCTTTTTTCCACGCCAGACTGGTTTTGGTCGGGCCGAGGATTTTCTCGAACAGCTGCAAGGTCGAGGTGTGAATATCACGGGCTTTGGCACCGGCGATAATCTGGGTGTCCGGCGTGACGACTTCACGCAGCGCCAGCAGTTGTTGTTCCAGCAGCGCCAGCGTTTTTGGCACTTTGATGATGACCAGACCCGGATTGATCGGCAACGGCACCAGACTGCTTTGCGCCGCCACGCTGTCTTCGTCAAAACCGTTAATGCGCAGGTTATGGCGCATCGCCAGCTGGCTCATGAAAGAATCATTGATGCTGGTCGGATTGTATGGCTGCAAGGCGCAGGCCAGCGTGCCAAACGCATCGTTAAAAATCAGCAGCGGACGGCCGTTGAGCGCGCCGGTGTTCAGGTTTTGCAGCAGATATTCATCAGCCGCTTCCCATGCCTGCAACTGCGTTGCCGCTTCTTCCAGCGGATAACGTTCCAGACGCATTTGCAATAACTGACCACCTGTTTCGGTTTCAAATTGGCTCATTGGCCCTCCTCAATATTCAATTTGCGCTGTTTATCCCTTAATTTGGTCTATCAGTAAAACGTTTTTTCAGTTAAAAAGGGGTTTATCTGCCGGACTGGCGCGATCGTAACGAAAACCCCGCTTACCGGTAGGGCATCTTTTCCCCGTCAATAAGAGACAAAGCAAACAGTTATGCCTGAATTGACCTATCTGCAAGGCTATCCCGAGAATCTTCAGGCTCAGGTGCGCCAGTTAATCGAACAGGAACGTTTAGGTAAAGTGTTGCTGGCGCGATACCCCGAGCCGCACGAGCTGACCACTGACAAATCGCTCTATCAGTATACGCTGGACCTGAAAAACCAGTTTTTGCGCAGTTCGTCGCCGTTAAGCAAAGTGGCTTATGACAATAAAATCCACGTGATGAAGCATGCGCTGGGCCTGCATACGGCGATTTCCCGCATTCAGGGCGGCAAACTGAAAGCCAAAGCGGAAATTCGCGTCGCCACCGTTTTTAAAAGCGCGCCGGAAGCTTTCCTCAAAATGATCGTGGTTCACGAACTCGCGCACCTGAAAGAAAAAGAACATAACAAAGCGTTCTACAGCCTTTGCTGCCACATGACGCCGGATTATCATCAGTTAGAATTTGATACGCGCATGTATCTGACGCATCTCGAAATATTCGGCAAGTTATATCAATAATGAATTATCCACTTATCTATAGGGAATACATATGATTCGCTTTGCAGTCGTCGGCACCAACTGGATCACCCAGCGTTTCATTGATGCCGCACACGAAAGCGGTAAGATGAAACTGACCGCGATTTACTCCCGCACGCTGGAAGGCGCGAAAAAACTTGGCGAGGATTATCCGGTCGAGCATTATTTTGATTCCCTTGAGGAAATGGCCGCGTCTGACTTAATTGATGCCGTCTACATCGCCAGCCCGAATTCCCTGCACTGTCCGCAATCCCTGCTGTTTCTCAGCCATAAAAAACACGTGATTTGCGAGAAACCGCTGGCCTCAAATCTGGCAGAAGCCGAAAGCCTGATTGCCTGCGCGAAAGAAAATAACGTGGTGCTGTTCGAAGCGTTTAAAACAGCCTATCTGCCGAATTTCCTGCACATGAAAGGCGCGCTCAGCCGTATCGGTACGCTGCGCAAAGCCATTCTGAATTACTGTCAGTATTCATCACGTTATCCGCGCTATCTGGCCGGTGAAAACCCGAATACTTTCAACCCGGCGTTTTCTAACGGGTCGATTATGGATATCGGTTATTACTGCCTGGCGAGCGCCATTTCGCTGTTTGGCGAGCCGGGATCCGTGAACGCCACCGCCGTCCTGCTGGAAAGCGGCGTCGACGGTCAGGGCACGGTGATTTTGTCTTATGCGGATGATTTCGAAGTGGTGATTAACCATTCCAAAATCAGCGATTCCCTTCTGCCGAGTGAAATTCAGGGCGAAGAAGGAACGTTGCAGATGGAGAAACTGTCGGAATGCCAGACGCTCAGCCTGACGCCACGCGGCGGCCAGAAGCTGGATCTGACGCAGCCACAACACATCAATACCATGCTGTATGAAGCAGAAACTTTTGCGATTCTGGTCGATAACCAGTTCGTCGCGCACCCGGGGCTGGAAGTCTCGCGCATCACCGCCAAAGTGCTGACGGAAATCCGTCGTCAGACCGGTGTGGTGTTTCCGGCCGATAATCAGCCTTAATGTTCCGCAGGTCACGGGAGTAACAGATGATAGCACCCGGTCAGAAACCGCTGTTGATTTTACAAACCGGCCACGCGCCGGAGCCTATCCGCCGCGCGCACGATAACTTCCCGCAGATGTTTATCCGCCAGGGGGATATCGATCCGCAGCAGGTAGTGATTGTGGATTTGCAGGCGGGCGAACGTCCGCTGCCGCCGGAAAACTATTGCGGAGCCATCATTACCGGTTCGCGCAGCATGGTGACGGAACATCTGGCGTGGAGCGAAGAAGCCGCCGACTGGGTGCGTCTGGGCATGTTGCAGGAATTACCGATGTTCGGTGCCTGCTACGGCCATCAGCTGATGGCATATGCACTGGGCGGTGAGGTGGATTACCATCCGCAGGGCATTGAAGTCGGCACGCACGAAGTCACGCTGACGCCTGCGGGACATCTCGATCCGCTGGTGTCGCAGCTTCCGGCGCAGTTCGCGGCCAATCTGATCCATCTGCAAACCGTCATTACGCCGCCCGCCACGGCGACGGTGCTGGCGAAAACGCAGCATGATCCGCATCAGATCCTGCGTTACGGCCCGAATGCAGTCAGCACCCAGTTCCATCCGGAGTTCAGTCTGGCGGTGATGAAAACGTATCTGTCCTGGCTGGGTTCCATTGCAGAAGATGATCGCGTGGACTTTGCTCATCAGGCTCAGCAACTTAGCGAGACGCCGCTCAGTCAGGGGCTGCTGCTCTCCTTCGTGGGGGCGCTCGGTAAGCGTCAGGCACTGGCGGGATAATTACCCATAATGTTTCTGAATGTTTGACATTCGACACATTTTGCATTAATTTGCGAGCTGCAAAGGGGAGTAACTTCTTCGTCGGATAATCGTCATTACGGTGTCTGGACCCGCGCTTAGCGCCGTCTCAGTCACCCGGTTACCGGGCAACCAGATCTGTATTCTTCATGAATACATCTCGTTGTAAGTGAGACCTTGCCGGAAGGCGAGGTTTGCTTACAGCTCAGAGAGAGCGGCTAACGTCTTCCGACGCTGGCCGTTTTTTTTTGATGTTTTTTCGAGGATACCGCAATGATGAACTCCGTTGGCAACCCGATGTTATGGGGCTCTTTTGCCGTGGTCGTGATAATTATGCTCGCGTTCGACCTGCTGTTACAGGGTCGCAAAGGCGCGCAAACCATGAGCATGAAAAGTGCTGCGATGTGGTCGCTGGTGTGGATTGGCCTGTCATTACTGTTTAACTTCGGCTTCTGGTGGTATCTGAACGGCGAGTTTGGCCGCGAAGTGGCAGATGCCAAAGCAACAATGTTCCTGACCGGTTACCTGCTGGAAAAAGCGCTGGCAGTGGATAACGTCTTCGTCTGGCTGATCCTGTTCAGCTACTTCTCCATCCCGGCTAACCTGCAACGTCGTGTGCTGGTTTACGGCGTGCTCGGCGCCATCGTTCTGCGTACCGGTATGATATTCGCTGGCAGCTGGCTGGTGGGGCAATTCAGCTGGATTTTGTACGTGTTTGGCGCGTTCCTGTTGTTCACCGGTATCAAGATGGCGCTGGCGAAAGACGATGACGGCGAAGTGGGCGAGAAACCGATGATCCGCTGGCTGCGCAGTAAGATGCGTATGACCGACGATTTGCAGGGCGAGAAATTCTTCGTACGCCGCAACGGTATCTTGTTCGCCACACCGCTGTTGCTGGTGCTGATTATGGTTGAACTCAGCGACGTGATTTTCGCGGTCGACAGTATTCCGGCCATCTTCGCCGTGACCACTGACCCGTTCATCGTGCTGACGTCTAACCTGTTCGCGATCCTCGGCCTGCGTGCAATGTACTTCCTGCTGGCGGGCGTGGCGGAACGTTTCTCCATGCTGAAATACGGTCTGGCGGTGATCCTGATCTTCATCGGTATTAAAATGCTGCTGCTGGATGTGTTCCACATTCCGGTAGGGATTTCGCTCGGTGTGATCGCGTCGATTCTGATTATCACCCTGCTCATCAACACCTGGGTGAACCGTCGTAACGACCGTAAAAACAAAGCGCAGTCGTAAGATTCAGGCGGAATAAAACAAAAGCGCGGCCGCTTCACCGGTCGCGCTTTTTTTATGGGATTACTTCTGAACCGGTACCGTGCCCAGTAATTTCTCCAGCGGATAGACTACCGCCAGCACCAGTTCATCCTGCACTTTGGCGGCATCGTCCAGCGCGGCCTGCGCCTGCTGGCGTTCCTGCACACTCAGCGTTTCCCCTTTTTGCAGTTTCTCCAGCCAGACCAGCCCTTGCGAAGACAGCGCACCCAGCTGTTCCGCCACCGGCTGCAATGGTCTGAGCACAGAGTTTTGCACCAGCACCGGTTTTACCTGTTCCGCGCTGCGTTGCCAGTTCTCTAACTGCCCGCGTGCCGCGTGAGCTGCCTGCGGATTTTTCGGATCCGCCACCAGCGTTTCGATCTGCGCGGCGAACTCGCGTACCGCATTGCTTTCCGCTGGTAATGCATCCGCCAGACGGTTCAGCGGTTCGGCCTGCGTGTAATGTCCGGCCTGGAATTTGATGTGCTGGCGGGTGTAATACTGCGCCGGTTCGAGCGCGGTCGAGAAACTCAGCAACGGTGCAATGTCCGTGCTGTTGGAAAGCCGCGTCATCAGCCGCGCCGCCTCGGCGTGCTGTTGCAGCCCGACCGACACCACCGACCAGGCGTCGATTTTCGCCAGACGCTGATACATGTTGCGGGTATCTTTGACGTCCTGCGCCGACCACAGGCGCTCTGCGACCACAAATCCGCGCGGCCAGAGTTTCAGATCGAGAATTTGCGACGTGATGTTTTCCTGCCACAGCGCCGCTTCGCCACCGAGAATATTTTTCATATTTTCAGCGTCTGGCACCACCGGCGGCTGGCCGTCCGGCACCGTGCTGAGCGGGCCACCGGTCACCGGATAACGCGCGTTACCAATAATGAAATAGCCGCTGAATTTACCGTCTTTCAGGGTCAGCATCGGGCGCGTGTCGCCCATCCAGGTATCGACGGCGAAACTGACTTTGCCGTCGTCCTGCCAGACAATATCGCGCACCTCACGGCGGGTTTTTCCGGTGAAATCGATGAATCCGCGCCAGCCGTTTTTACCTTCAATCAGCGTAAAGCTACCGTCCACCGGTTTGCCTTTCAGGCGCGGCATGTTGAATTTCCAGCTTTGCGCTTTTTCACCGTCAGCAACGTTCTGATCAACGCCAAGCGGCTGCGGCAGAATTTCATTGCGATAGTGATACGCGGCGCTGTGCGGCTGATCAAGATAGAAGCCGGTCGACAGAATGCCCTGATAACCTTTCTGCGCGCTGGCTCCGAGGGAATCCGGGCCCTGCCATGACTGGATCACAATGTCGTGCGGCAGATCAGGGTGGAAGATTTCGTCCCAGCCGACCATTTTGCGCTGATGCTGGTGCAGGATCGTCTGGAGCCGGGTGTTGAAATACGCCTGCAACGCGTGCGTATCAGCGATGCCTTTTTCTTTCATAAATGCCTGGATCGGTTTGGACGTTTTCCACTGCGTGGCGTCCACTTCATCACCGCCGATGTGCAAATACGGATCGGGGAAGATCTGCGTCAGTTCGCCGACGATGGCATCCGCAAAGGCATAGACTTTTTCATTGGACGGATCGAGTGTCGGTTCATGCACGCCCCAGGATCGTTCCATTTTGTACGGCCCCGGCGCGCTGAGCAGTTCCGGATACGCCACCGCAATTGCCGACGCGTGACCCGGCATGTCGATTTCCGGCACCACGCGGATCCCAAGCTGCGTGGCGTAAGCCACCACGTCTTTCATCTGCGCGACGGTATAAAACTGCCCGTCACTGGCCAGTTCCTGCAATTTTGGATACTTCTGCGATTCGAAGCGCCAGCCCTGATCGTCACTCAGATGCCAGTGCAGGACGTTAAATTTTGCCGCCGCCATGCCGTCGAGCTGGCGTTTGATATCCGCGACCGGCAGGAAATGACGGGCGGAATCGAGCAGAACGCCACGCCAGGCAAAGCGCGGCTGATCGTGAACGGTAACCAGCGGAATAAAGGTATTTTCACCGTCGTTCTGCACCAGCTGTAGCAGCGTTTCCATGCCGCGCATCGCACCGAAACGGGTATTGGCGGTGAGCGTAGCGCCCTGCGGCGTCACGGTTAACTGGTAACTTTCGTCGCTGTCCGGCATGGGCTGCGCGGCAACTTTCTGTTTGATCTCAATGCTGATTGCGGAATGTTCGCCCGCGCTGCCGGTATTTTGCGGTAACAGATACCAGCCGGTTTGCTGCGCCAGACGCTCGCGCCAGTGGCTCACTTCCGGCATCAGTGCGTCGCCTTTAACCTGAATTTGCAGCGCATCGTTAAGCACAAATTTGCCCGCAGGCGAGGTTATTTCTACCTGCTGCGGCCACGGCATCAGCGGCAGATTCCCTGCCGGAGCAGCGAAAGCGGAGGCGGTCAGAAATAATGAAGTCACGAGAAGGGTACGGCGAAAAGGCAATAACATCGGTGAAATTCCTCAAAGATAAAAGCTGGCCTTCATAGCCCGCTGAAACGTAAAGGAATAACTATAGACGACGGATAAAAAAAGACGGTGACTGTGTTAACAATCACCGTCTTCCGGTTACCGCTCAGGTTTTACTGCCAGCCGTAACGGCGCACAAACCAGCCTTTCACGCACTGTGTCAGCACCATGTAACCCGCCAGGATCGCGATAAGCCACGGGAAGTAGCTCAGCGGCAGAGCCTGCAATTGCAGGAATCCGGCGACCGGCGAGTAGATCAGCGCGATACCGGTAATCACCACCATCAGCGTCATGATGCACAGCGGCCAGGATGCGCGGCTCTGAATAAACGGCACTTTGCGCGTGCGGATCATATGCACAATCAGCGTCTGTGAAAGCAGCCCTTCAATGAACCAGCCGGACTGGAACAGCGTCTGCGCTTCAACGGTATTGGCTTTAAACACCCACCACATCAGGCTGAAGGTCAGAATGTCGAACACGGAGCTGATCGGCCCGAAGAACACCATAAAGCGGCCGATATCCCCGGCGTTCCAGCGCTGCGGTTTCGCCAGCTGTTCTTCATCGACGTTATCAAACGGGATCGCGACCTGAGACACATCGTAAATCAGGTTCTGAATTAACAGGTGCAGCGGCAACATCGGCAGGAACGGCAGGAAGGCGCTGGCAACCAGCACGCTGAAGACGTTACCGAAGTTAGAACTGGCGGTCATTTTTATGTATTTCAGCATGTTGGCGAACGTTCTGCGCCCTTCCGTCACGCCCTGTTCCAGCACCATCAGGCTTTTTTCCAGCAGGATAATGTCGGCGGCCTCTTTGGCGATATCCACCGCAGAATCCACAGAAATACCGATATCCGCCGCACGCAGCGCCGGTGCATCATTAATGCCATCGCCCATAAATCCGACCACATGCCCTTCGCCGCGCAGCACGCGCACGATGCGTTCTTTGTGCATCGGCGTGAGTTTGGCAAATACCGTGGTTTCGCGGGCAACATTCAGCAGTTGTACGTCGTCGAGTTCGTCGATATCGCTGCCCGTCAGTACGTTATCCGCCTTTAAGCCGACATCTTTACAGACTTTACGCGCCACCAGCGGGTTGTCGCCGGTAAGAATTTTGACGGTCACGCCTTTGCGTTGCAGGGCTTCCAGCGCCGGTGCAGTGCTCTCTTTTGGCGGATCGAGGAACGCGATATATCCGGCCAGAATCAGGCTGGATTCGTCCGTCACGCCGTAACCCTGCGTGCGGGAAGGCATGACTTTATGAGCAACCGCGACCACACGCAGCCCCTGCTGATTGAGGTCGTCAGTAATACGGCGAATTCGCCCGAGCAGCACATCGGTCAGTGGCACAATCTCACCATTGAGCTGCACCAGGGTACAAATCGACAGCATTTCTTCCAGCGCGCCTTTACAAATCAGACGGTGATTCTGATCGTTTTCTGCCACCACCACGGACATACGGCGGCGGTCGAAATCAAACGGAATTTCATCAACTTTCAGGGAATTGTGTGCCTGGCTGGCATCACCGGCTTCCAGCACTGCCACGTCGAGCAGATTTTTCAGGCCGGTCTGGTAATGGCTGTTCAGCCACGCCAGGTGCAGCACGTCATCGCTGGTCACGCCAAGCACGTCGGTGTGGCGTTCGAGGACGATTTTATCCTGCGTCAGCGTGCCGGTTTTGTCGGTGCAGAGAATGTCCATCGCGCCGAAGTTCTGGATCGCGTCCAGACGTTTGACGATGACTTTCTGGCGCGACAGTTTCACCGCCCCTTTCGCCAGCGTGGACGTCACAATCATCGGCAGCATTTCAGGCGTCAGCCCGACCGCGACGGACAGCGCAAACAGCGCCGCTTCCCACCAGTCGCCTTTGGTGTAGCCGTTGATCACCAGAACGACGGGCGTCATCACCATCATAAAGCGGATCAGCAGCCAGCTGACTTTGCTGATACCCGCCTGAAAAGCGTTCGGCTGGGTATCTTCCTGCACCACGCGTTCGGCAAGCTGGCCGAACCAGGTTTTGTTGCCGGTCGCAATCACCATCGCGATTGCCGTGCCGCTCACCACGTTGGTGCCCATGAAGCACAGCGTGCTGAGTTCCAGCGGGTCTGCCGCAACCGGCTTTTTCTCGCAGGCATGTTTTTCCACCGGCAGGGATTCACCGGTCAGCGCGGCCTGGCTGATAAACAAATCTTTGGCGGAGAGAATACGCAAATCCGCCGGGATCATATCGCCCGCCGACAGCTTAATCAGATCGCCCGGCACCAGGTGGCTGATGGCAATTTCGACCGTTTCACTGCGGCCGGTTTGCGCATCACTGCGCAGCACGGTCGCGGTGTTGCTGACCATCGCTTTCAGCGCATCGGCCGCTTTATTGGAACGCGCTTCCTGGATGAAGTGCATGAACGTCGAGATAAACACCATCGCGCCGATGACCAGCGCGGCGGTCAGATCGTCGGTGGCGTAAGACACCATGCCGAGGACGGTCAGCAGCAAATTGAACGGGTTGCGGTAGCAGTGCCACAGGTGCAGCCACCACGGCGCAGGTTGCTGATCGCCGGTCTGATTCAGGCCGGAGACTTCGCGGATCGCCTCAGCTTCCTGCTCGGTCAGCCCTTCAGGATGGCTGTCAAACTGCAGGTAGAGCTGGTCTTCTGTCGCACGGGCACAGGCCTGACAATGCGCGGCCATCGCCGCAGGTACCGCCTGTGCGGCGCGGCCTGGAACGGTTTCAAGCATCGGGTCGCGACGAACTAAACGACGCGGAAGGTTGCGGCTGAGCGCATCGAGCAGCCGGGAAGTTATATTTTTGAACATCATTCGCACCTTTGTTGCGCCCACGGCTAAGCCGCCATAAGCATGGCAAAAGGATTTCTAAAAACAGGGCGAACGAAAAAACGTGCACCACTGCTCACCAGATAACGTCACGGCAAGCAGCAGCAAAAGGCGGGTGCTTACCGGATCACAACGGACTTACAGAGTTGGGGTCGGGTTCCATCAGGTTTTCACCTCCGGTAAGGAACAATTTGGAAATTCATAGCCGTCGGGCAGGAAAATCCGTTAGGGTAATCAGGAATAAGTGGATATACCTTCGATAATTCGCGCAGTATACGCTGGTGAACTGCAACCAAAATTAAACCTGATCAAGTTATTAATCATTCATCAAACAACCATACTAAATAACTATGCAAAATCGCCTGACCATCAATGACATTGCCCGCCTGAGCGGCGTCGGAAAATCCACGGTATCGCGTGTGCTGAATAATGAAGGCAATGTCAGCCCGCAAACCCGTGAGCGCGTTTTGCAGGTGATTGAGCAGGAGCATTTCAGCCCGTCAAAATCGGCACGCGCTATGCGCGGTTTCAGCGACAAAATTGTGGCAATTATCGTTTCGCGTCTGGATTCCCCTTCCGAGAATCAGGCGGTGCGCGCCATGCTGCCGTTGTTTTATCAGCAGGGATACGATCCGATTGTGCTGGAAAGCCAGTTCAGCGCCGAACGCGTGAAAGAGCATTTGCAGGTGCTGAAGCAGCGTAATATCGACGGCGTGGTCTTGTTTGGTTTTACCGGATTGTCCGCGCAAATGCTGTCGCCGTGGAAAGATAAGCTGGTGATGCTGGCGCGCGATATGCCGGGGTTGTCTTCGGTCTGCTACGACGATGCGGGCGCGGTTCAGCTGCTGATGCAAAAATTGCTGGCGCAGGATATCCGGTCGGTTGGCTTTATCGGCGTTTCGCCGCACGACACCACCACCGGGCAACGGCGCAGCGAGGCGTACCGGGCTTTTTGTCAGGAACATCATCTCACGCCGCACATTGCGCTGGGTGAACTCACCTATCAGAGCGGTTTTGAGCTGATCTCGCAACTGCTCCGCCGCAATATTCAGGCGGTAATTTGCGCCTCCGACACCATTGCGATTGGTGCGCAGAAATACCTGCAACAACAGCAAATCCGCGACGTACAGGTTTGCGGTATCGGGAATAACCCGTTGCTGCATTTTCTGTTTCCGCAATCCCTGTCGGTTGAACTCGGCTATGGCGCGGGTGGAGAAGCCGCCGCGAAGCAGCTTCTGGCGCAGCTCGACGGTTCCGCGACGCTGCAACAGCTGATTATTCCCTGCCAGCTCGCCGTCTGATTTTCCCCTCTTTGATTTTCTGAATAACAGAAACTTTGTGATCGTCCCGGCAAAACCGGGAACGTTCCCGGACAAGTTCCCACCGGCTTCGCTATGCTTGAACCGTTCCCTATCTCAACAACAAATTTACGCATATCGATAAAAGGCCACCTCCTATGAGTAAGGTAAAACAACAGGATGTTGATCAGCTGATCGCCCTCGTGGGCGGCAGTGACAATATCGCCATGGTGACTCACTGCATCACGCGTCTTCGCTTTGTCCTCAATGATCCGTCCAAAGCTGATCCGAAGGGCCTCGAAACCCTGCCGATGGTGAAAGGTTGCTTCACCAACGCCGGTCAGTTTCAGGTCGTCATCGGCCCGGAAGTGGACGATTACTACAAAGTGCTGATCGCCAGTACCGGCAAAAGCGAAGCCGGCAAAGAACAGGCGAAAGTGGCCGCACGCCAGAATATGAGCTGGTTCGAACGCAGCATTTCGCATTTCGCTGAAATCTTCTTCCCGCTGTTACCGGCGCTGATCAGCGGCGGTCTGATCCTCGGTTTCCGTAACGTTATCGGCGATATTCCGATGAGCGGCGGGCAGACGCTGGCGCAGATGCACCCGCTCTGGCAATCCATTTACGACTTCCTGTGGTTGCTGGGCGAAGCGGTGTTTATGTTCCTGCCGGTGGCCGTGTGCTGGTCAACCGTGAAGAAAATGGGCGGAACGGAAATTCTCGGCATCGTACTGGGGATCACGCTGGTTTCGCCGCAGCTGATGAACTCCTACAACCTCGGTCAGCAAATTCCTGAAGTGTGGAATTTCGGCTGGTTCACCATCGAAAAAGTCGGTTATCAGGCGCAGGTTATTCCTTCCGTTCTCGCCGGTATGGCGCTGGCGATGATTGAAAATGGCCTGAAACGCATCGTGCCAAATTACCTGTATCTGGTGATTGTGCCTGTTACATCGCTGATTATTGCCGTCTTCCTGGCGCACACGCTGATCGGACCGTTTGGCCGTATGATCGGCGACAGTGTGGCCTTTGCGGTGAAATTCGTGATGACCGGCAGTCTCGCGCCAGTCGGTGCCGCGCTGTTTGGTTTCCTGTATGCGCCGCTGGTGATCACCGGTGTACATCAGACCACGCTCGCCATCGACATGCAGATGGTTCAGAGCACGGGCGGAACCCCGGTCTGGCCGCTGATCGCGCTGTCCAACATTGCGCAGGCCGCGGCCGTTGTCGGCGTGATTATTGTCAGCCGTAAACACAACGAGCGTGAGATTTCCGTGCCTGCGGCGATTTCCGCGTTCCTGGGCGTGACTGAACCGGCGATGTACGGGATCAACCTGAAATACCGCTTCCCGATGCTGTGCGCGATGATTGGCTCGGCGTTTGCCGGTCTGATTTGCGGCCTGTTCCACGTGACCGCTAATGGCATTGGTGTCGGCGGATTGCCGGGCATTTTGTCCATCAAGCCGCAGTTCTGGAGTATCTACGCGCTGGCGATGCTGGTGGCGATTGTGGTGCCGATTATCCTGACTGTGCTGGTTTATCAGCGTAAAGCCCGCCGTGGCGAACTGGCAGTGGTGTAAGACATTTAAGAAGGAAAATGGAATGAACAGCGAATTGCCGTGGTGGAAAAACGGCGTGATTTACCAGATTTATCCAAAGAGTTTTCAGGACACCACGGGCAGCGGTACCGGTGATATTAACGGCATCACGCAGCGTCTGGATTACCTGAAAACGCTGGGCGTCGATGCGATTTGGCTGACGCCAATGTACCTTTCACCGCAGATTGATAACGGTTACGACGTAGCAGATTATTGCGCGATTGACCCGGCTTACGGCACGCTGGACGATTTCGAGCGGCTGACCGCCGGGGCGCATCAGCGCGGGATCCGCATCGTGATGGATATGGTGTTTAACCATACGTCGACTCACCACGAGTGGTTCCGCCAGTCACAGGATCCGGGCAGCGCGTTCCGCCCGTTTTATATCTGGCGCGACAGCGCAGCCGAAGGCGGCCCGCCAAATAACTGGCGTTCTAAATTTGGTGGCGGCGCCTGGCAGTGGCATGAAACCAGCGGACAATATTATCTGCACCTTTTCGCCACAGAACAGGCCGATCTTAACTGGGAATACCCGCCGGTACGCGAGGCGCTGAAAAAAGTCTGCCAGTTCTGGGCAGATAAAGGCGTCGACGGTTTGCGTCTGGATGTGATCAATCTGGTTTCCAAACAGCAGGATTTTCCGGCTGACGACACCGGCGATGGCCGCCGTTTTTACACCGACGGCCCGCGCATTCATGAGTTTTTGCAGGAATTCAGCCGCGATGTGTTTAAACCCCTCGGGCTGATGACAGTCGGTGAAATGTCATCGACAAAACTGGAACATTGCCGCCGCTACGCCGCCAATGACGGCAGCGAACTGTCGATGACGTTTAACTTCCATCACCTGAAAGTTGATTACCCTGACGGGCAAAAATGGACCGACGCGCCGCCGGATTTCGTGCAGCTCAAGCAGATTTTCCGCAAGTGGCAGCAGGGAATGCACGGCCACGCCTGGAACGCGCTGTTCTGGTGTAATCACGATCAGCCACGCATTGTCTCGCGCTTTGGCGATGAAGGCGCACTGCGCACGACGTCCGCAAAAATGCTGGCGATGGTGCTGCACGGTTTGCAGGGCACGCCGTACATCTATCAGGGTGAAGAAATCGGCATGACCAATCCGGGTTTTAAACACCTCGAGCAATACCGCGATGTGGAAAGCCTGAATATGTTTGCCGAACTGAAATCCGACGGGCGCAGCAACGAAGAGCTGCTGCGAATTCTGGCAAAGAAATCTCGCGATAACAGCCGCACACCGATGCAGTGGAACTCCGGGGAACAAGCCGGATTTACCACCGGCACGCCGTGGATTTCTGTCAGCCATAATGCGCAGGATATTAATACCGAACAGGCGCTGGCGGATAAAGATTCGGTGTTCTATCTCTATCAGCAACTGATCGCGCTGCGCAAAACCGTGCCGGTGCTGACGGAGGGCGATTATCAGGATTTGCTGCCTGAGCACCCGCAGTTGTGGTGCTATAAGCGTGAGGCTGACGGCCAAACGTTGCAGGTGATGGCGAATCTGAGCGGTGAAAATCAGGCCGCCGGTCTGCCCGATTTCGGGGGCAAAACGCTGCTGAGCAACTATGGTGATGAACCGGTTTCCGGCAGCCTTCGTCCTTATGAATGCCGCTGGAAACTCCTCGAATAATCTGAATTTTCATCTTTGTCGGGTCAGTCACATCAGTGGCTGACCCGTTTGTTTTTTATGCATCTCCTTTAAAAACAACACGCAAAAAACAGGCCAGAATTAACATTTGTTCACCTATTCTTCCGACGAAAAAATTCTTTGTTTCAGGTCAATAAAATGACAATTAACGCTCGCGCAGATCCTACATCTAGTGTGTATAGTACACACCCAACCCAATATGTAGCGATTTCTCGCATACCCCCCACAACCGGCCTGTAAGCCTTGCGGGGCGCGGGAATGAGCGTAAAAGGAGTGTCATTGTGAAGGCAGACAGACTGGAATCCGTACCCGCAAAATCCAATAACAAAATGCAACCCATCGTGATCAAGCGGGATGGTTGTCAGGTCCCTTTCGATGAAGTTCTGATTAAACAAGCCGTACAACGCGCAGCCGCTGCCGCCGGTATCGATAGCGAGGATTATTGTGCGCAGGTCGCCCGCGTCGTGGCTGAAAGTCTGCAAGATCAGACGCGCGTCGATATTCATGACATACAGGATGCGGTCGAAAATCAGCTGATGGCCGGCCCGCATAAAAAACTGGCACGCGCCTATATCGAATACCGCCACGATCGTGATGTGAAACGCGAAATGCGGGGACGCCTGAATCAGGAAATCCGCGGCCTGGTTGAACAAAGCAACATGGCGCTGCTCAACGAGAATGCCAACAAAGACAGTAAGGTGATCCCGACCCAGCGTGATCTGCTGGCGGGGATTGTCGCCAAGCATTATGCCAAACAACATATTTTGCCGCGTGATGTGGTGCTGGCGCATGAGCGCGGTGAAATCCATTACCACGATCTGGATTACTCGCCGTTCTTCCCGATGTTCAACTGTATGCTGATCGACCTCAAAGGCATGCTGAATCACGGTTTCAAAATGGGGAATGCGGAAATTGACACCCCGAAGTCCATTTCGACCGCAACCGCTGTTACCGCCCAGATTATCGCGCAGGTCGCCAGCCATATTTACGGCGGCACCACCATTAACCGTATTGATGAAGTGCTGGCTCCGTTCGTCACCGCCAGTTTTAACAAACATCGCCAGACTGCCGGAGAATGGCAGATTGCCGATGCGGATGCTTTTGCCCGTAACCGCACCGAAAAAGAATGTTATGACGCTTTTCAGTCGCTGGAATATGAAGTTAACACGCTGCACACCGCCAATGGTCAGACGCCGTTCGTTACTTTCGGTTTTGGTCTCGGCACGTCGTGGGAATCGCGCCTGATCCAGCAATCCATTCTGCGCAACCGCATTGCCGGTTTGGGTAAAAACCGCAAAACGGCGGTGTTTCCAAAACTGGTGTTTGCCATCCGCGACGGCCTGAATCATAAAGCCGGTGATGCCAACTACGACATCAAGCAACTGGCTCTGGAATGCGCCAGCAAGCGTATGTACCCGGACATCCTCAATTATGATCAGGTGGTGAAAGTCACGGGTTCGTTCAAAACGCCGATGGGCTGCCGCAGCTTCCTGGGCGTGTATGAAGAAAACGGGGAAATGATCCACGAAGGCCGCAATAACATCGGCGTGATCAGCCTGAACCTGCCACGTATTGCGCTGGAAGCGAACCGCGATGAAGCCGCATTCTGGACGCTGCTCGACGAACGTCTGCTGCTGGCCAAGAAAGCGCTGATGACCCGTATTGCGCGTCTCGAAGGCATCAAAGCCCGCGTCGCACCCATCCTGTATATGGAAGGCGCGTGCGGTGTGCGTCTGAAAGCCGACGATGATATTTCCGGCATCTTCAGGAATGGCCGCGCCTCGATTTCGCTCGGCTACATTGGCGTGCATGAAACCATTAACGCGCTGTTCGGCGACGAGACGCATGTGTTCGATGCCAGCCAGTTACGCGAAAAAGCCGAGGCGATTGTTGCCCGTCTGAAAGCCGCCACGGAAAGCTGGAAAGACGAAACCGGCTACGGCTTCAGCCTGTACAGTACGCCAAGCGAAAACCTGTGCGACCGTTTCTGCCGTCTGGATAAAGCCGAATTCGGGCTGGTGGCAGGTGTGACCGATAAAGGTTATTACACCAACAGCTTCCATCTGGACGTCGAGAAGAAGGTGAATCCTTATGAAAAACTCGACTTCGAAGCGCCGTATCCGCCACTGAGCAACGGCGGTTTTATTTGCTACGGCGAGTATCCGAACCTGCAACACAACCTGAAAGCGCTGGAAGATGTGTGGGATTACAGTTACACCCGCGTGCCGTATTACGGCACCAATACGCCGATTGATGAGTGCTACGATTGCGGCTATACCGGCGAATTCGAGTGCACCAGCAAAGGTTTCACCTGCCCGAAATGCGGCAATCACGAACCTTCACGCGTGTCAGTCACCCGCCGCGTCTGTGGCTATCTCGGCAGCCCGGATGCGCGTCCGTTTAACGCTGGCAAGCAGGAAGAAGTGAAGCGCCGGATTAAACATCTGGGTAACGGACAGCTGGGATAATGCAGTGAATTTTCATCAGTATTACCCGATAGATGTGGTCAACGGGCCGGGAACACGCTGCGTGCTGTTCGTTTCCGGCTGCGTCCATGAATGCCGCGGGTGCTATAACAAAAGCACCTGGCGGCTGGATTCCGGCAAGCCTTTTACGCAGGAAGACGAAGACCGCATCATCGCCGATCTGCAAAACACGGTGATCCCGCGTCAGGGTTTGACGCTTTCCGGCGGCGACCCGCTGCATCCGCAGAATCTGTCTGCGGTGCGTCAGCTTTTGTTACGCGTACAGGCGGAATGTCCGGGTAAAGACGTGTGGATGTGGACCGGTTATACGCTCGGTGAACTGAGTGCTGAACAGCAGGAAGTGACGGCATTGATCAACGTGCTGGTCGACGGGAAATTCGTGCAGGAACTGAAAGACCCGTCGCTCATCTGGCGCGGCAGCGGCAATCAGATGATTCATTATTTACGATAGACGCTTTTAAGAGGGGAAATCATTCCCCTCTTTTCTCTAAATTCCATTCAGCAAAAAATCAAACGCGTTTTTCACTTCATAGATTTCACCGTCGAGCTGCATGACGTGATCGCCAATTTCCCGTGGCGGGATCCCGCCGGGAATGTGTGTCATCAGCACATAATGTTTGTGCTGAACCTTGAGTAACGGGCACAGTTTTTTTGGTGGAGAGTTCGTCATCCTCGCCAGGGGAACCAGTGGCACCATGACGCTATTTCCAAAACCACTTGCTGCCGGATGGAGAACATTAAGCAGATAAGGGTAAGCCGCTTTCTTAACACCTATATTTTTATAAATAGCGTATTGCTCCATTTATAATTTCCGTGGCGGATGAGTCAGAGTCCCATGTTTTTCCACATATTTCTTTATAGCCTCAAGCCCGGCCCGGTTTTCACGTCGCCATTGCTCAACGGCTGTTTCCTGAACGGGTTGCTGCGCAGACATTTTAAAATCCCTCTTATTTTCTACTGACATAACAGTTCCTTTTACGAGTTTTAGTATAAAAAACAATCAACTAAAACAAAGTGTATTCCTTCTCACTCATTGCGTAAATAACCGCTGTTAATTCCTGCGAGACATCTTCCAACTCTTCACTTTCCTGCAACCAGACCTTCACCCAATTGTCATTTAGCACGCCCAAGATGATGCCAACGCCACACTGAGGTTTGCATCATGACCCTTTCAGACCGCTATCAATTTTCCCCTGCCACTGCCCGTTTATCCCGTGCGAGGTATTCATTGTGATGAACTTATCTAGACATCCGACCAGTCACACCACGGTTTATCAACAAATCGCTGCTGAACTGGAACAGGAACTGCGCAACGGTTACCGCTGCGGCGATTATCTGCCGCCGGAACAGCAGCTTGCCGAGCGCTTTAAGGTCAACCGCCACACGCTGCGCCGTGCGGTGGATGAGCTGGTTGATCGCGGATGGCTGCAACGCCGTCAGGGCATTGGCACGCTGGTGCTGATGCGCCCTTACGATTACCCGCTGCATTCACAGGCACGTTTCAGCCAGAACCTGCTGGATCAGGGCAGTCACCCGACCAGCGAACGTCTGCTGGCGGTGCTGCGTCCGGCGACCGATCACGTGGCGGCGGCGTTGTCCCGTCAGGAAGGCGACACCGTTATTCACCTGCGCACGCTGCGCCGCGTTAACGGTGTACCGGTCTGTGTGATTGACCACTATTTACCTGATCTCGACTGGTGGCCTGCGTTGCAAAACTTCCATAACGGCTCGCTGCACGATTTTATCCGAGAAGAGATAAAGCAAAAGCTCAGCCGCCGCACCACCCGCATCAATGCCCGCCGCGCGCTGGCAAAAGAGAGCAAATTGCTCGAAATCGTCCCGCAGGCACCGCTGCTGTGTGTCCGCACCCTGAACATTTGTGAAGGCAGCGAGTCGGTGGCGGAATATTCCGTTAGCCTGACGCGCGCCGACATGATCGAACTGACCATGGAGCACTGAATGGATCACCTGCAAACCCGCCAGCGCTGGATGTCGGTGCTAGCTCACAGCCGCCCGGATGAACTGCTCGCGCACTGGCAACCGCTGAATCTGTCTCCGCAATTTGAACGCATCCGCGCCGCCGAAACCGGCCTGACGCAACTTCAGGGTCGCATGGGCGGCACCGGAAAACGTTTTGTGATGGGCGATATGACTGTCACCCGCGCCGTCATTCAGCTGGAAGGCGGTATCTATGGCTATAGCTACGTCAGCGGACGCAATAAAGCCCACGCTGAGCTGTGCGCCGTTATCGATGGTTTATTGCAAATGCAGGGCATGGACGAACTGCTGCATAAACGCGTGATAGCCCCGCTGGCTGCACTGCAACAGGAACGTCGTCAGCAGCGCGCACGTGAAGTGGCTGCCAGTCGCGTCGATTTCTTTACTCTGGTTCGCGGAGAATAATTCATGTCACTTGTTGCCAGTTTTCAAAATCCGGTTGCCGATGCACAGTACAGCTTCCGTCGTATTCTCAAAGCATTAAGCGAACCCGGTGTCAGCGTGCAGTTGCCTGCCATGCCCGGCTTCGGGGCGTTAGGTTCCGCCAGCGCCTGCGTGCTGCTGACGCTTATCGACAGCGACACCCCTCTTTGGCTTAGCGCTTCACTCAACGATGAAATCCTGCGGAAAAATCTGCGCTTTCATACCGGCGCGGTGCTGACCGATGACCCTTCCGCTGTCAGTTTTGCCCTGGCGGATCCGGCCCTCGACAGCGCGACGTTACTGGCTTTCCCGTGCGGTGATGAAATGTCGCCGGAACTGGCGACCAGCGTGATTGTTCAGCTTGAAGCTCTGACCGGCGGCACGCCGCTGCGTCTGCGCGGGCCGGGCATTGAAAGCAGCCGCATGATCTCCCCGCAGCTGCCTGATTGTGTCCGGGATTATCTGCTCAACCGCCCTCACCGTTTCCCGCTCGGCCTGGACTTTATGTTCACCTGCGGCGAAGAACTGATTGCCGTACCGCGCACCACGCGCGTGGAGGTGTGCTGATGTACGTCGCCGTTAAAGGGGTGAGAAGGCCATTGCCGCCGCCCATCAGCTGCTGGCGCACGAACGCCGTGGCAATACGCAAGTGAATGAACTGGGCTGCGAACAGATTGAGCAACAGCTGGGTCTGGCAGTCGATCGCGTGATGAGCGAAGGCGGAATTTACGACCGCGAACTGGCTGCGCTGGCGATTAAGCAGTCCGGCGGCGATCTGGTGGAAGCCATTTTCCTGCTGCGCGCTTACCGCACAACGTTGCCACGTCTGGCAACCAGCCAGCCGCTGAACACTCAGGCGATGCGCCTTGAGCGCCGTATTTCCGCCATCTATAAGGATTTGCCGGGCGGACAGGTACTCGGCCCGACTTACGATTACACCCACCGTCTGCTGGATTTTGCACTGCTGGCCGAAGGCGAAGCGCCGTTCACGCCGATTGCCGATGAACCGCAGCCGGAGAATTGCGGCCATGTGTTTGATTTACTGGCAAATCAAAAGCTGGCAGTGCGTGAAGAAGATGATGGCGCTGAGCCGGAAGATATCACCCGCACACCGCCGGTGTTTCCGGCTTCCCGCGCGGCACGCCTGCAACAACTGGTGCGCGGTGACGAAGGTTTTCTGCTGTCGCTGAGTTATTCCACCCAGCGCGGCTACGGGCGTAATCATCCGTTCGCAGGGGAAATTCGTACCGGCTGGCTGACCGTCGAAATCGTTCCTGAAGAGCTGGGCTTTGCGATTGATATCGGCGAAATCCTGCTGACCGAATGCGAAATGGTGAACGGTTTTGTCGATCCGCAGGACAGGCCGCCGCACTTTACCCGGGGTTACGGACTGGTGTTTGGCCGCGCCGAGCGCAAGGCGATGTCGATGTCGCTGGTCGATCGTGCACTGCAAACCCGCGAATACAACGAGCAGATCAGCAGTCCGGCGCAGGATGAAGAATTTGTCCTGTCCCACGCCGATAACGTCGAAGCTGCCGGTTTTGTCTCGCATCTCAAACTGCCGCACTACGTCGATTTCCAGGCCGAACTGGAATTGCTCAAACGCCTGCGCGCCGCGAAAGAACAGGACTCCGCCAATGAACAATAATGCCGCCCGAACCCTGACGGGTTACAACCACGGTTATCTTGACGAGCAAACCAAACGCATGATCCGCCGCGGGATCCTCAAAGCCGTCGCGATCCCCGGTTATCAGGTTCCGTTCGCGGGCCGTGAAATGCCGATGCCGTACGGCTGGGGCACCGGTGGGATCCAGCTGACCGCCAGCGTAATCGGCGAAAAAGATGTGCTGAAAGTGATCGACCAGGGAGCGGATGACACCACCAATGCCGTGTCGATCCGTAAATTCTTCCAGAGCGTTGCGGGGGTGAAAACCACCGAGAAAACGGCAGATGCCAGCCTGATCCAGACCCGTCACCGCATTCCGGAAACGCCGTTGCAGGAAGATCAGATCCTGATTTTCCAGGTGCCGATCCCTGAACCGCTGCGCTTTATCGAACCACGCGAAACAGAGACCCGAAAAATGCACGCGCTGGAGGAGTATGGCGTGATGCAGGTGAAGCTTTACGAGGACATCGCACGCTTCGGGCATATCGCCACGACTTATGCCTACCCGGTAAAAGTGAATGATCGCTACGTAATGGATCCGTCGCCGATCCCGAAATTTGATAACCCGAAAATGAACATGATGCCCGCTTTACAACTGTTTGGTGCCGGACGCGAAAAACGCATTTACGCCCTGCCGCCATTCACCAAAGTCGAAAGTCTGGATTTTGACGATCATCCGTTCACCGTCCAGCAATGGGATGAACCTTGCGCGATCTGCGGTTCGCACCAAAGCTATCTTGATGAAGTGGTGCTCGACGATCAGGGTAACCGCATGTTCGTGTGCTCCGACACCGATTTTTGTGCTCAGCAGGTTGAGCAACAGGCTTCCAACGAGGTTAACCGCTGATGAACACTCCCTTAAATCTCGCCGCCGAACCGCTGCTGTCGGTGAATAACCTGACTCATCTTTATGCGCCGGGCAAAGGTTTCAGCGATGTGTCTTTCAACCTGTATCCGGGTGAAGTGCTGGGCATTGTCGGGGAATCCGGTTCGGGTAAAACCACGCTGTTGCAGTCGATTTCTGCCCGCCTCGCGCCTCAGCAAGGGCAGGTGATTTACAACAACGGGCAGGTCGGCGCGCAGTCGTTGTATGACATGGCCGAAAGCGACCGCCGTCGTCTGCTGCGCACCGACTGGGGCGTGGTGCATCAGCATCCGATGGACGGATTGCGCCGTCAGGTTTCTGCCGGTGGCAATATCGGCGAGCGCCTGATGGCAGTCGGTGAGCGACATTACGGCGATATCCGCAAGAAAGCCGGTCAGTGGCTGGAAGATGTCGAAATTCCGGTTTCGCGCATCGATGACCTGCCGACCACGTTTTCCGGCGGTATGCAGCAGCGTCTGCAAATCGCCCGCAATCTGGTGACACATCCGCGGCTGGTGTTTATGGATGAGCCGACTGGCGGCCTCGACGTTTCGGTTCAGGCGCGGTTGCTGGACTTGCTGCGCACGCTGGTGGTGGAAATGCAGCTGGCAGTGGTGATCGTCACCCATGATCTGGGTGTCGCCCGCCTGCTGGCGCACCGTCTGCTGGTGATGAAGCAAGGTCAGGTAGTGGAAAGTGGTTTAACAGACCGCGTGCTCGACGATCCGCATCATCCGTATACGCAGTTGCTCGTTTCTTCCGTGCTGTCCTAACCTAATTTCAGAGAAAGAGTGACCAAAATGACGACGAAGCTCAGGGTCGAAAATCTCAGTAAAACTTTCGTTCTGCATAACCAGAACAGCGCCAGATTACCGGTTTTCAGCAACGCCAGCCTGACAGTGAATGCCGGAGAATGCGTAGTGCTGCACGGGCATTCCGGCAGCGGAAAATCTACCCTTCTGCGCTCGCTGTACGGTAACTATCTGCCGGACAGCGGCAAAATTTGGGTGGAACACCAGGGCCAGCAGATTGATATGGTCAGCGCCGAGGCGCGTGAAATTCTGGCCGTACGCCGTCATACCGTCGGCTGGGTCAGCCAGTTTCTGCGCGTGATCCCGCGTATCAGTGCGCTGAATCTGGTGATGCAGCCGCTGCTGGAGCTGGGCGTGGATAAAGCACAAAGCGAAGCCCGTGCCAGTGCCCTGCTGCGCCATCTGAATGTGCCGGAACGTCTGTGGCATCTCGCGCCTTCCACGTTTTCCGGCGGTGAACAGCAACGCGTCAATATCGCGCGCGGTTTCGTGGTCGATTATCCGGTGCTGTTGCTCGATGAGCCGACCGCCTCGCTGGACGCCACTAACCGTGCCGCCGTCGTCACGCTGATTGAGCAGGCGAAAGCCCGCGGAGCCGCCGTGGTCGGCATTTTCCATGATGGAGATGTGCGCGAACGCGTTGCCGACAGGCTGTATGAAATGAGTCCAGAAACTGCTCCGGAGATGTCCGCATGATCATAAATAACGTCAGACTGGTCCTCGACGATCAGGTTGTTGAAGGATCGCTTGAAATGCAAGACGGCGTGATCAGCGCCTTTGCCGACAGCCGCAGTCAGCTGCCGCAGGCGCTGGATGCTCAGGGTGGCTGGCTGCTGCCGGGGTTCATCGAGCTGCATACGGATAATCTGGATAAGTTTTTCACGCCGCGCCCGAAAGTGGACTGGCCGGCGCATTCCGCCATGAGCAGCCACGACGCGCTGATGGTGGCGAGCGGGATCACCACGGTGCTTGACGCCGTGGCCGTGGGCGATGTGCGCGACGGCGGCCATCGTCTGGAGAATTTGCAAAAGATGATCGACGCCATCGTCAACAGCCAGAACGCCGGGCTGAACCGCGCTGAACACCGTCTGCATCTGCGCTGCGAACTGCCGCACGACACCACGTTGCCGCTGTTTGAAAAGCTGATGGATACGTCAGTTCTCTCGCTGGTTTCCCTGATGGATCACTCGCCGGGCCAGCGCCAGTTCGCCACTCCACAGAAATACCGCGAGTATTATCAGGGCAAATATCACATGAACGATGAGCAGATGGACGCGTATCAGGAAGAGCAAATCGCCCTGTCGCGCCGCTGGGCACAGCCAAACCGCGAAGCGATTGCCGCCCATTGCCGCGCCAGGAATATTTCGCTGGCCAGCCACGATGACGCCACGGCGGCACACGTTGAGGAATCTCTGGCGCTCGGCAGCGTGATTGCAGAATTCCCGACTACCGAAGAAGCGGCACGCGCCTCACACGCCAGCGGGCTGGCGGTACTGATGGGTGCACCGAATATCGTGCGCGGCGGTTCGCATTCGGGCAACGTCGCGGCGCATAAACTGGCATCACTGGGCCTGCTGGATATCTTGTCCTCCGACTATTATCCCGCCAGCCTGATGGACGCCGTTTTCCGCATCGCCAATGATGAAACAAATGCCTTCAGTTTGCCGCAGGCGGTGAAACTGGTAACGCGCAATCCGGCGAACGCGCTGGGCTTGCAGGATCGCGGTGAAATTGCTGAAGGCAAACGCGCCGATCTGGTTCTGGCACGTGCGCATGGCGATCATCACTATGTGCAAAACGTCTGGCGTCAGGGCATTCAGGTGTTTTAAACGGAGAGAAAATGAGTCGTTTACTTTATCTGATGGGCGCTTCAGGTTCGGGAAAGGACAGCCTTCTGGACGCGCTGCGCCAGCATTTACCGGCGGATGTCGCCGTGGCGCATCGCTACATTACGCGCCCCGCTGACGCAGGATCTGAGAATCATATTGCACTGAGCGATGCCGAATTTATTCAGCGCCGCCAGCACGGATTATTTGCGCTGGAATGGCACGCGCATCAGTGCCGGTACGGCGTGGGAATCGAAATCGACACCTGGATGCAGCTCGGTTGCCACGTGGTGGTCAACGGTTCGCGGGCGCATCTGGAGAAAGCGCAACAGCGTTACGGCCAGCGGCTGGTGCCGGTGTGTTTGCAGGTTTCAGACGAAGTGCTGGCTGCGCGTTTATTGCGGCGCGGACGCGAAGACGCCGGGCAAATTGCCTGCCGTCTGGCGCGTGCCCGTGAGTATGACAGCGCCTTGCCCGCGAGCTGCCACCGGCTGAATAACGACGGTGCGTTACAGGACACGTTACGGCATTTGCTGGCCATTCTTTCTCTGCCGGTCAGCGCCTCTTTTTATTCCGTCACTTCAACATGAGCGAGATTATGACAGACATTATTTCCCCGTTTTCTTTAGCTGAAGAACAGGATTATTCACGTCCGAAAATCGGCCAGCAGGTCGAATTGAACCGTTCGCAGCTCGGGCAATACGTGCATATTGCCGATAACGCGATCATCGAAGAAACGCAGATCGGCGATTATTCGTATACGGCGGGCAACAATCAGATCTTCTACGCGACCATCGGCAAGTTTGTGTCGATCGCCACCTATGTCCGGATCAATCCGGGTAATCACCCGACGTATCAGCGCGTTGCGCAGCATCATTTCACCTACCGCAGCTCGGTTTACGGGCTGGGTGAAGACGATCATGACTTTTTCGACTGGCGTCGTGAACATCACGTCACCGTCGGCAACGACGTGTGGATCGGCCATAACGCCGTGATTATGCCGGGCGTCAGCGTCGGGAACGGCGCGGTGATCGGGACATCGGCCGTGGTAACTAAAGACGTTGAGCCGTATTCCATCGTGGCGGGCGTGGCCGCGAAAAAGATCGGCATGCGTTTTGATGATTCAATGATCGAAAAGATCGAGAACAGCCAGTGGTGGAACTGGGATCACGAGACGCTGAAAGAGAGAATGCCGGATTTTCGAAATCTGGATGTGTTTGCGGAGAAATATCTGTAAGGATCGGGACGATCCTTGCGGGGCAAAATTCGCGTTTTTTGCTGATACCTTATCATAAGGATCCCTGTCAGCAGAGAACGCGGATTAAAGTTCTTCAATGCTGGCGGCGATTTGATCGGATTCCAGCACGGTGACGCCGCCCAGTCCTGCGTTAAACGCCTGTTCCTGCAACGCTTTGGCGACAACGTCCGAATCGATGGCTTTCCATTTTCCCGGCAACAGTTTAAACAGCGGCGCACTGAGTTGTTCAAGCAGGCGCGGCGGATGGCGTTTCCCGACCAGTAGCGACGGCCTGACCAGCGTGAGCAAAGTCCAGCCCTGGTGCATCAGCGCCTGTTCCATGTCCCCTTTCGTCCGGTTATAGAGAAATCGTGAGTGCGCATCCGCACCGTTGGCGCTGACCGCCAGACAGTGGCGCGCACCGAGTTCCTTCGCGGCTTTGGCGCAATCCACCACCAGATCGTAATCTACAGCGCGAAACGCTTCCGCGCTGCCCGCCTGTTTACGCGTGGTGCCAAGGCAGCAGAACAGCAGGTCGATCGGCTCATCCAGCGCGACCACCAGCGACGTGAGATTCGCCCCGAGCGGGTTGATCAGTTTATTACCCGGCGGCAGCGGGCGGCGGCTCGGCGCAACAATCCGGCTAACGCGCGGATCCAGCTGCAACAGACGCAAAAGCTCACGCCCAATCAGACCACTTCCGCCCAGAAGAAGAACTTTTGCCATATCACTTCCTTTTAAAAAACGGCCTTTACATGGAATTTCAGAAACAGATAAGTTCAAGTGTTACCCGATTGTAAATTCCCCGCTATAAGACAGTTCCTGTTACTCAGGCTTATCAGAAAGCGCGCGATCCCACAGCAGCTTTTTGCCAAATCCCAGGGCGTTATCCGTCATCTTGATGCTGTTAAGTTTCAGCGCCCAGACCGGCGCTTTCATGGCGATCGCCACCGGGAAGTGTTTGCAGTACAGACGGCGCGCATGGCTCTCTTCTTCACCGGAAAGGATCGTCGCCTCACCGCGATACTGAATGCCTTTTATCAGCGCAATGGTTTTCGGATGCGGCGCGATCGTGCCCACCACCTGCGGCGATTTTGCCATCAGCGTGCCGTGCAACGTTTTCAGTTCGGTCATGAAGTATAAAGACAGGGTTTCAGCATCGGTGACGTAAAAGCAATTAGCGCTCCACATCTCGCCGTCGGCGGCGGCACACAGCGCCAGCACATGATTTTTGGTCAGGAATTTAAGAATGTGTTTCAGGTCGTCGGGGTTATTCATCGGAGGATCCTTGTCGTCTTTACCGCAGTGTACCGTGACACACCGATGTTTTACGTCATTCTGCCGTGCGGTTCAGGTAAACTTACGCAAACTTTTCCAAATACGATGCGTCTATGTCCACTTCTCCCGTCTGGTTTTTATACATGTTGAGAACGCCCACCGGCATGCTTTATACCGGCATCACAACCGACGTGACGCGGCGTCTTGCACGGCATCAGACCGGTAAAGGGGCGAAAGCATTACGCGGAAAAGGCGCACTGGAGCTGGTGTTCCACTGCGTGGCGGGGGATCGTTCTCTGGCCTCAAAGCTGGAAATACGGGTGAAAAAGCTGAGTAAGCCTCAGAAGGAATTGCTGGTGAAATCCGCACCGGTATCCCTGCAACGTTATTTTGGATTGCCGGATAGCGGGAGTCAGGAACACAAGGCGCGGGAAGAAAACTAACGGGCCTGAAATCAGACCCGTTAGAAGTCAGACCCGCTGAAAATCAGAACCGGTCAAACGGCGGGGAGAATTCCACCTGCCCGCTGGCGTCGATGAGGGCATCGTCGGACAAGGTGAAGAGCTGGAATGCCGCTTCGGTGTCCGGCCAGCGGCACTGCAAATTATGAACTGCCGCTGGTTTAAAACCAAAACGCCCGTAATACGCCGGGTCGCCAAGCACCACGACGGCGGCGTAGCCAAATTCGTTCAGGGAATCGAGCCCTTCGTACACCAGCTTTTCGCCCAATCCCTGACGACGCAAAGACTCGTCAACCGCCAGCGGTGCCAGCGCGACCCAGTTGCGATCTTCGCCCTGAATATCAACCGGGCTGAAGGCGACATAACCGACCACGCCACCTTCGTCATCGGTGGCAACAACGCCCAGCGTCAGCAGGCCGTCTTCGCGCAATTGCTGCACCAGGTCGGCTTCGGCACCACCGGGAAACGCGCGGCGCAACAGACGGTCAATGCCCGCGGCATCTACCGGAATTTCAGTGCGAATTAGCATGGCTCAGCTACCGGAGCTTTCGGCTCACGGTCCTCTTGCAGTCCCGCTTCGACAAAATCGGCCAGGCGCAGCAGCCCATTTTTCAGCAGCAGCGGCATAGTATCGAGATCGATAGAATCCATCAGATTCTTCACGTACAGACCGAGTTCCGTGTCACCCTCAATACGCAGACGACGTTGGAAGAACAGCGTATCCGGATCTTCTTTGCGCGCAGCAATCAAAATCAGATCGTTGGCGTTACCACTAAAGCTGACATCCGCGTCGCCTTTTTCTGCAACGATCAACTTGCCTTCGTCCACTGACATCAGCCAGCTCAGGCTGAGATCGCTGACGTCAATTTTCAGCCAGCGGCCTTCGAGGAAATCTAGTTCGCCATCGGCCAGCGCCTGACGAAGCTGCCCGCTCAGTACCTGTTGCAAGACCTGACGCTGTAGCGCAAAAGGCGTGAATTTCAAAGGCACACTCAACAGGGATGGTCCCTGACGAACCAAACGTGCACGTAGTTTTTGCAACACTGGCACTACTCCTTTCGGTAACATTTTCGGCAATTTATTGGCAACTATTTGTACTATTTTGCCACATCGCCCGTAACGTTCAGCGGTCTACATCAATAAATACTGCAACAGAAAAACCTCCCGTACAACCTCCCCGACGGTTGCTGCGCCTTCAACACCCCAGAAACTGCCTCAAATCAAAATATTGCATCTATAGCTTCTCTAAAATAGTTCGCCAATCAAAGCCCTGACTGATGAATGAATAACGTCGGCAACTGGCTTTTCATCACCCACAACCCTTTCGCCACGGCGTGCGGTTGCAGTAAGGAACGAGAATGGAGCTACTTTGCCCGGCAGGGAATTTACCTGCGCTAAAAGCGGCCATCGATAACGGTGCTGATGCGGTATATATCGGCCTGAAAGATGACACCAATGCACGCCACTTTGCAGGCCTGAACTTCACGGAGAAGAAATTGCAGGAGGCGGCAAATTACGTTCACCGCCACCGCCGTAAGTTGCATATCGCCATCAATACATTTGCGCACCCTGACGGCTATCAGCGCTGGGAACGCGCCGTGGATATGGCCGCGCAGCTCGGTGCCGATGCGCTGATCCTCGCCGATATTGCCATGCTGGATTACGCCGCAACGAAATATCCGCACGTCGAGCGCCACGTCTCCGTTCAGGCTTCCGCCACCAACGACGAAGCAATCCGTTTCTACAAAAACAATTTTGACGTCGCCCGCGTGGTGCTGCCGCGCGTGCTTTCGATGCATCAGGTACGCCAGTTGTCTCGCACCACCGTCGTGCCGCTGGAAGTATTCGCGTTCGGCAGCCTGTGCATTATGGCCGAGGGCCGCTGTTACCTTTCTTCCTATCTCACCGGCGAATCGCCCAATACCGTGGGTGCCTGTTCTCCGGCGCGTTTTGTGCGCTGGCAACAAACCGCACAGGGCATGGAATCACGGCTGAATGATGTGCTGATTGACCGCTATGACGAAGGCGAAAACGCCGGTTATCCGACGCTGTGCAAAGGCCGGTATCTGGTGGATGGCGCGAAATACCACGCGCTGGAAGAACCGACCAGCCTGAATACGCTGGAATTACTGCCAGAGCTGTTCGCCGCCAATATTGCTTCGGTGAAAATCGAAGGGCGCCAGCGCAGCCCGGCGTATGTCAGCCAGGTGGCACGCGTGTGGCGCATGGCCATAGACCGCTGCATGGCCGATCCGCAAAACTACAAAACCGACGAAGCCTGGATGAAAGCGCTGGGCGCGATGTCTGAGGGTACGCAAACGACGCTCGGTGCCTATCACCGTAAATGGCAGTAATTAAAGAGATCATCATGAAATATTCACTAGGAGCCATCCTTTATTACTGGCCAAAAGCGCAGGTTGAAGACTTTTATCAGGCAGCGGCAAACAGCAGCGCCGACATCATTTACCTCGGCGAGAATGTGTGTACCAAACGGCGCGAAATGAAGGTCAGTGACTGGATGGATGTCGCCCGTGAACTGGCGTCAGCCGGAAAGCAGGTGGTGATTTCCACACTGGCGTTGTTGCAGGCACCGTCCGAACTTAATGAGCTGAAACGCCACGTCGAGAACGGTGAGTTCCTGCTGGAAGCCAACGATTTTGGCGCGGTCAATATGGCGTCTGAGCGCAGGCTCCCGTTTGTCGTCGGCCACGCGCTGAACTGCTACAACGCCGTCACGCTGAAACTGCTGCAAAAACAGGGGATGGTGCGCTGGTGTATGCCGGTTGAGCTTTCCCGCGACTGGCTGGTGAATCTGCTGAATCAGTGCCAGGAGCTGGGCATCCGGGATAAGTTCGAAGTGGAAGTGCTGTCTTACGGGCATCTGCCACTGGCCTATTCCGCGCGCTGTTTCACGGCTCGTTCTGAAAACCGTGGGAAAGATGAATGCGAAACCTGCTGCATCAATTATCCGCAGGGCCGGAAAATGCTGTCGCAGGAAAATCAGCAGGTGTTTATCCTCAACGGCATCCAGACACAAAGTGGCTATTGCTACAATCTTGGCAATGAACTGACGTCGATGCAGGGGCTGGTTGATATCGTGCGGCTGTCGCCGGAAACTCACGAGACGCTTTCCACTCTCGAGGAATTCCGCGCCAATGAACGGGGTTTGCATCCGTTAATGCTGACAGACAAAGCCGACTGCAACGGTTACTGGCAGCGCATTGCCGGGCTGGAACTGCGTCGCTGAGCGCTAAAATGACACCATGAAAAAGGGATATTACTTTTCGGTAATATCCCTTTTTTGATCAGACGCCTTTGCGCCGCGGCCTGAAAATCGCCCGCAGACGCACACCGTCGCGCAGCATCCCCACGGCGATACCAATGAACGTATAAAACGCGCATAAAAGCAGAAGCATCAGGATGTCGCCGCCAACATCTTTAAACGGCAGCCCCATCTGATTTACCCCCGCAATCGCTTTGGTCGCCCAGGTCGAGGGCAGCATCGAAGATACCGCCCTGACCCACGCGGGCATCGCCTGCAACGGCCAGATGGTGCCGGAAATGTAAAAGACCGGCGTCGTCACAAAGGCCAGCGTCAGGTAAATCAGTTCCACGCTGCGCAGGCATTCCGTGACCAGTTTGCCTAATCCGAGCACGGCCAGTAAAAACGGGAAAGTCAGCAGCAGAATTTCAGGAATGCTGGCCGTCTGCCGGTATCCCAACACCCAAGGCCACAGCACGAACAGGACAATCGACAGGAATAACCAGACCGGGATCAACGCTGAAATCCCGCCAAGAAAGGCCGGTATCGCCGGTTTTCCGGAAGGCCCGCTGTTGAGCACAATGCTGACACGCACGCTGGCGATCAGCAGTGAGTGCTGCAATAACATGACCAAAAGACCGGGAAAGATAATCGCCGCGAAGCTGATGCCGGGGTTAAAGACATCCAGCGACTGCCCGATTATCGGCGACAACACCACGCTGGCCTGCCGCTCGCTGAAGCCGTTGCTGAGCAGTAAATCCGTGTTGTATTGCGTGAGGATCGCCTGATACGCCGCCAGCACATCCTGCTGGATCTGCCCGTTCGCCAGCCGGTTAGTAGCATCGCCGTACACCGGGATCACAATGTTTTGCCCGGCGAGGATCTTCTTCTCAAGATCCACCGGCATGATGATCACCGCGAACAATTTACGCAACGCCAGATCGCGTTCGGCATCGGCGAGATTATCGTAGTGGTTAGTTTCAACTTTCGACGTGGCATCCAGCTGACGGGTCAGCATGCGGCTGGCGGTGCTGTGATCCTGATCGATAACGGCGACTGGCAGATCCCAGACTGTGCGGTTAGCGTAAACCAGGCTCATCACACATAGCGAAAGCAGCAACATCATCCACATCGGTTTATCAAGCAAACCGGTAAGCACTTTGCTGAAGGTTCCCCACCAGGTTTTGAACCACTCGCGACGGGTCATTGTCCTGGCTCCTGTTGTTTCATGCGCATATACAGACGCCTGCGCACCAGCACACCGGTTAGCAACGGATAAATCAGCAGAATGCAGCACACCATCAGAATGCCGCGCAGCGATACCTGACGCAGGAAAACATCAAACATTGCCGCCAGCGCGTAACTCAGGGGTTCGATGCCGGAAATAATACGCGCCGGCAGCGGCATTGATAACACCGGAACGGCCATCCCGGAGAAGGTGAGCGCAATACTGACGAAAATCCCCATCATGGTATAAGCGGTGATGGTCGTTTTCGTGAAGGTAAATAACAGCAGCCCCAGGCTTTGCGCGGCAATCACATAAAAGAAGCCGATCACCAGCATATACAACGGATTACCGCTCACCCGTGCGTCGAAAAAGCCCACGAGCATGGCGATTTCCACCATCAGCAAGGTGGTGAAACACAGCGTGTACGGCGCGAGTTTCCCGAGCAGCGCGAGTGTAAATGACGGCGCACTGAGCAGCGCCTGACTGCGCGCCATCACGTAAATCATGCAGGTGACGGTGAAAAGTTGCAGAAGGTGGATGGTGGCGGCAAATTGCTGATAATAAATGTAGCTGCCGCTGGCGTTGAAAAGGCTACCGTACGAGAGATCGACGCTGGCCAGTGACGGTAACGTTTTGCCGATTTCTGTCGCGATAATCGACCGGTAGCTGGTGTTCAGCTCAGTGATAAGCCCGCTGAAATCTTGCGTGGAATATAACCCGGCACCGTAAAACAGAGCGTTGTAATACAGGACCGCGCTCGGCTGTTTACCGGCCAGTACGTCCGCTTCGAAGTTCACCGGAATATACAATAATGCGTAATCCTGCGCGGTTCGCAGACGGTATTCCGCTTCCGGCAATCCGCCTTCAAAGGCCTGAACGTGCGCATGAGAACCTGCGTCGAGTTTACGGGTCAGCGTTTTGGATAGCGTGCTGTGATCGTTATCCACCACCGAAACGGGCAAATCCAGCAAGGTGCCTTCGGAGAAGTTGCTGCTGATCAGGCCAAACAGAAGTAAAGGGAAAATCCAGCACAGCCAGTGGATCACCGGCTTACGAAAGGCGTAATTTGCCTCGCGGGTAAAAGCACGACTGAAACAGCGCCATGCGGCTTTTATCCTTTCACTGCGCGGCGCTTTGACCGGCTTCACTTCGCCTTCCACTGCCAAAGTGCGCTCATGCCCTGACGTAATCCGGGAACCGGTTTGGCAGGATAAAGGCGCACTTCAAAGGTTTTTAAATCGAAGTCACCGGTCGCGCGCGTTGCACGTTTGGTGGCGTAATCACCGAGCGGCGCGATATAACGCACTTCGGCTTCAATCATTTCATTATTCAGCGCAGGCACGCGCATCTGCACTTTGTCGCCTTTGCGCACGCCCGCCAGAATGTCTTCACGCAGGTTAAAAACGAAATAGGCATCAGGCAGACGGACTAACGTCAGCAACGGGCTGGACGCACTTTGCAGCTCGCCAACTTCCACCGGGATCGGCCCGACTTCGCCGTCTACAGGCGCTTTCACCTGTAAATCATCGGTCTGAGCTTTCACTTCCAGTAAATCTTCTTCCGCCTGACGCAGCTGCGCGGCGTAGCTCTCGCGTTGTTCCACGCGGTCGCCGTTGATGCCTTCATCAAGATTGGCTTTAGCAACGAGAACTTGTGCATACGCGCTGTCACGCGCGCGGCGGGAATCTTCTAAGTCGGAGGCGGAGATAAAGCCTTTCCCGGCGATTTTCGCATTGCGGTTGTATTCATCGCGGGCGTTGACGTATTCGGCCTGAGATTGCGCCAGTGTCGCTTTCAGGTTGCGGATGCTTTCTTCACGCGTCCCGTTAACAGAAAGTTCGAGCTGGGCTTTGGCCTGATCGCGTGCGGCTTCCAGCGCCCGGAGCTGCGCCATCATTTCCGGGCTGTCGAGGGTAATCAGCAACTGGCCCGCTTTTACGTCATCGCCACGTTCGACGTGACGTTCAATCACGCGGCCTTTGGCTTTCGACGCGACAATGACTTCAGGCGCATCGACTTCGCCCTGAAGCAGGAGATCTTCGTTATGCGCACGAAATAAAACAGCCAAAGAAACCGCAACCGCCACCAGCAGCAGGGTTAATAACATTCGTTTACTCATTGATACCACGTCCTTTTTGTTCGCCTGAATTATTTACCGGCATTGGTTTTCCCTTCCATCATTTTCCCTGCCTGCTTTCGTAGCCTTTTCAGGCGCATTTTTTACTTCAATGAAATCATAGCGGGATGAGCAGAGACTTTTTAACACAAAACAACATATTGGCTAAAATTATAGTTTAGGCGACTCCAATCTATTTTAAGCATGTTTAAACGGAAATTAAGGGCACAAATGCCGTATTCAATGAACACGTAATGGGTAATACTCGGTTTAATTATGAGCGGAATGCACCCTTTCCCCTCCTCTTCATCAACGAGTGAGCCGTGATTATGTCTGATAAAAACACCGTTCCCCTTTCCGTGCTCGATCTGGCACCCGTCCCGCAAGGTGCTGATCCGGCGAAGGCTTTTCAATGTTCTCTGAGTCTGGCGCAAAACGCCGAGAAATGGGGCTATCAGCGCTACTGGATGGCAGAACACCACAACATGACCGGCATCGCGAGCGCAGCGACGTCCGTTTTACTGGGTTATATTGCGGGCGGGACGAAAACAATACGCGTGGGTTCCGGTGGCGTGATGCTGCCAAACCATTCGCCCTTGGTGATTGCTGAACAATTCGGAACGCTGGCGACGCTGTATCCGAACCGTGTCGATCTCGGCCTGGGCCGCGCACCGGGAACCGATCAGCGCACGATGATTGCGCTGCGCCGTCATCTTTCCGGGGAGATTGATAATTTCCCGCAGGATGTTCAGGAATTGCAGATGTATTTCGGCGACGTTCAGCCGCAGCAGGCCGTTCAGGCCGTGCCGGGACAAGGTTTGCATGTGCCAATCTGGCTGCTGGGTTCCAGCCTGTACAGCGCGCAACTGGCGGCGGCGTTAGGCCTGCCATTTGCCTTCGCCTCACATTTTGCCCCAGACATGCTCTATCAGGCACTGGCGATTTATCGCAGCAAATTCCAGCCTTCCGCGCAGCTCGAAAAGCCGCACGCGATGGTGTGCATCAACGCGATTGCGGCCGATACCGATGAAGAGGCGCGCCGGATGTTTACCTCCAATCAGCAGCAGTTCATTAATCTGCGCCGCGGGATGCCGGGTAAACTCCCTGCGCCGGTCGATAACATTGAAAGCCTGTGGTCAGCACAGGAACGCTTTGGCGTCGACAACGCACTGCGCATGTCAGTGGTCGGTAATAAAGAGACGGTGCGTCAGGGGCTGCAAAATATTCTGCGTGAAACTGAGGCCGATGAGCTGATGATCAACGGTCAGATTTTTGATCACCAGGCGCGTCTGCATTCGTTCGAGATTGTTTCTCAGCTTCAGGGGGATTTGGTGAAAGAACAGCGCATCGGATAAACGTTGCGGTAAATGGCAGACGAAAAAAAACCAGCCTGTTAAAAGGCTGGTTTTTTATTATCTGAAATTCAGCGAACTGAAATCAGAATATTATGCGTCGGTAGTACGACGTGGTGCGCGGCTTGGCGGACGACGGTCGCCAGCGGCTGAAGAACCTTCACGACGGTCGCCGTTGAAAGAACGTGGAGCACCGTTACCACGGCCACCTTCACGACGTTCGCCATTGAACGGACGCGGAGCACCGTTACCACGACGCTCACCACCAGCACCTGCCGGACGGTCGCGACGCGGAGCTTGTGGCTGCGCATCACCGATCAACTGCATGTTCATCGGTTTGTTCAGGATACGGGTACGGGTGAAGTGAGACAGAATCTCGCCCGGCATCCCCTTCGGCAACTCGATAGTAGAGTGCGTACCGAACAGTTTGATGTTACCGATGTAACGGCTGCTGATATCGCCTTCGTTAGCGATAGCGCCAACGATGTGACGAACTTCAACACCATCATCGCGGCCCACTTCGATACGATACAGTTCCATATCGCCAGCATCACGACGCTCACGACGTGGGCTGTCGCCATCACGTGCAGGGCGGTCGCTGTTACGCGCCGGGCGGTCACGACGATCGCCACGGTCACCGCGGTCGCCACGATCTTCGAATTCGCGACGTGGTGGACGGCTTTTGAACGGCTGATCAGCAGGAACGATCAGAGGGCGTTCGCCCTGTGCCATTTTCAGCAGTGCAGCGGCCAGCGTTTCGATGTCCAGCTCTTCTGCAGGTTGCAGTTTTGCCAGCAAGCCACGGTATTGATCCAGATCGCTGCTTTCCAGTTGCTGTTGAACTTTGGCTGCGAATTTAGCCAGGCGACGTTCGCCCAGCACTTCTGCAGTTGGGATTTCAACTTCTGGAATGGTCAGCTTCATGGTGCGTTCAATGTTACGCAGCAGGCGACGCTCACGGTTCTCAACGAACAGCAATGCGCGACCTGCACGGCCAGCACGACCGGTACGACCGATACGGTGAACGTAAGATTCTGAATCCATCGGGATGTCGTAGTTAACAACCAGGCTGATACGTTCTACGTCGAGACCACGTGCTGCCACGTCGGTTGCGATCAGAATATCCAGACGGCCATCCTTCAGACGTTCCAGAGTCTGCTCACGCAGGGCCTGGTTCATGTCACCGTTCAGTGCAGCGCTGCTGTAGCCGCTACGTTCCAGTGCTTCTGCCACTTCCAGCGTTGCGTTTTTGGTACGAACGAAGATGATCGCCGCATCAAAATCTTCTGCTTCCAGGAAACGAACCAGCGCTTCGTTTTTACGCAGGCCGTATACAGACCAGTAGCTCTGGCTGATGTCTGGACGCGTTGTCACGCTTGACTGGATGCGCACTTCCTGAGGCTCTTTCATGAAGCGACGGGTAATGCGACGGATAGCTTCTGGCATGGTTGCAGAGAACAACGCGGTCTGATGTTCAGCCGGGATCTGCGCCATGATAGTTTCGACGTCTTCGATGAAGCCCATACGCAGCATTTCATCAGCTTCGTCCAGCACCAGGCCGCTCAGGTTAGAGAGGTTCAGGGTGCCGCGTTTCAGGTGATCCAGCAGACGGCCCGGGGTACCGACAACAACTTGTGGTCCCTGACGCAGTGCGCGCAGCTGAACGTCATAGCGCTGGCCGCCGTAAAGGGCAACCACATTCACGCCATGCATGTGTTTAGAGAAATCAGTCATTGCTTCAGCAACCTGAACCGCCAGTTCGCGGGTTGGTGCCAGAACAAGAATTTGTGGTGCTTTCAGAGAAGCATCAATGTTGTGCAGCAAAGGTAAAGAGAATGCTGCTGTTTTACCGGAACCTGTCTGAGCCATGCCCAGAACGTCGCGGCCATTTAACAGGTGAGGAATACACTCAGCCTGGATTGGTGAAGGTTTTTCGTAGCCCAAATCAGTCAGGGCAGAAATGATCGGAGCAGACAGCCCCAGGTCAGCAAAAGAGGTTTCAAGCTCAGTAGTCATGTACACGTGCCTCATTAATAATGGCAGCCAGTCTACATAACTCGTCGAGAAAATTTTCAGTCATTTTCATTGAAAAGTGTGAACCGGCTCAAATTAGATTATAAAACGAACAAAGCAACCCTCGCCCGTTAAGGCGCTTAAAAATGGCAGATACCATGATTAAAAAGGCTGATTGGTGTCGTCAGCTATTGCTGGTCCGATTCTGATAGGTCGTCTTGCTCATGGCCCAAAAGCGCCAATTCCAACAATGCATAGCGGTGCTCAACGAAGTTATGGACGTTGTTAGCTACCGTCAGTTTGAACAGTGCCGCGGCGCTGTTCTTGTCCCCCAGACTTAGGTAATGCTTACCTAAATAGAAGTCAGTTTCACTGAGATGCTCAGCGAGCGAAGTGTTATCCGTTGCTTCTGCCTTGAGGCGTTCCATCAGCGTAGATTCGCTGATTTTGCCCAGGTAGAATTCGACGATATTCCATCCCCATTGCCCTCTGTCCGCTTTGTCATAACGCTCCTGGAGCGCTACTTCGGCATTCTTCGGATTGATTTCTCGCTCCGCAAGATAAAGCCATAACGAACGGAAGGGATCATTTGGATCGTCTCGATAAAACGCCTGCAGATCATCCTGCGCTAACGAGAATCGGCCACCGTAATACAGTGCGATACCTCGGTTCAAACGCGCGTAGTTGTAAGTTGGATCAAGCTCTAGTACAGAATCAAACGCTTCATAGGCAGCATCGAAATTGCCTGCCTGCGTTAGGTAAATCCCCAGGTAGTTAAAAACTTCTGGCATATCAGGACGAATAGACAGCGCTTGTGAAAAATCATTTCGCGCCAGTGCTCTTAGCCCGAGACTATCATACAGCACACCGCGCTCATATAATAGCTGTGCTCTCTCATCGTCAGTCAATGACCGGCTGGCAAGTATTTGTTCCATGCGTGCCAGAATGACTTCCTGCTGCAACGTCGGCTGCAACGGAATCGCCAGAACTTCATTTTTACGCCAATCATGGTTGCTGCATCCTGCCAACATAAGTGCTGTCGCAACATAACACCAGCGCAAGAAAGGCTTCATTTCTACTCCCGGAGACAAACATTGGATGAACATCCTGTCATCCGCTTGCTTAACACAAACGCATCCTACGTTCGTGAGACGAACAGCCCCCTTCCAGCTGGAAAGGAGCTGTAAAACTTCTGTTACAGATTATTCTGCTGCAGGTTGCTCAGTTGTATCGTCCTGAGTTGGTGCGGTAGCTTCTTTGATGCTCAGACGCACACGACCCTGACGGTCAACTTCCAGAACTTTAACCGGAACTTCCTGGCCCATCTGCAGGTAATCAGTCACTTTCTCAACGCGCTTATCAGCGATTTGAGAGATGTGAACCAGACCTTCTTTACCGCCGCCAATGGCAACAAACGCACCAAAGTCAACGATACGGGTCACTTTACCCTGATAGATACGACCCACTTCGATTTCTGCAGTGATCTCTTCGATACGACGGATAGCGTATTTCGCTTTCTCGCCGTCGGTTGCTGCGATTTTAACAGTACCGTCATCTTCGATTTCGATAGTGGTGCCAGTTTCTTCAGTCAGAGCACGGATCACAGAACCACCTTTACCGATCACGTCTTTAATTTTGTCTGGACTGATCTTGATGGTGTGGATGCGTGGAGCAAACTGAGAGATATCGCCACGTGGTGTGCTGATAGCCTGTTCCATTACGCCCAGAATGTGCAGACGCGCACCCTTAGCCTGGTTCAGAGCCACCTGCATGATTTCGCGGGTGATACCTTCGATTTTAATGTCCATCTGCAGCGCGGTGATACCGTCGCGGCTACCGGCCACTTTGAAGTCCATGTCGCCCAGGTGATCTTCGTCACCCAGAATGTCGGACAGAACGACAAAGCTGTCGTCTTCTTTAACCAGACCCATTGCGATACCCGCAACAGCGGCTTTAATCGGAACACCTGCATCCATCAGGGCCAGAGAAGCACCACAAACAGAAGCCATTGAAGATGAACCGTTAGATTCGGTGATTTCAGAAACTACACGTACGGTGTACGGGAAGTCTTCTGGTTTTGGCATCATTGCCAGCACGCCACGTTTAGCAAGACGGCCATGGCCAATCTCACGACGTTTTGGCGAGCCAACCATACCTGTTTCACCAACAGAGTACGGAGGGAAGTTGTAGTGGAACAGGAAGCTATCAGTCTTCTCGCCCATCAGCTCATCCAGATTCTGCGCATCACGTGCAGTACCCAGAGTTGCGGTAACCAAAGCCTGAGTTTCACCACGGGTGAACAGCGCAGAACCGTGGGTACGTGGCAGAACGCCAGTACGCACGTCCAGACCGCGGATCATGTCTTTTTCACGGCCATCGATACGCGGTTCACCACGGAGAACACGGCTACGAACCACGTTCTTCTCGATGCTGCCCAGGATGTCGGAGATTTCGCCCGCATCCAGAGAGTCGTCTTCAGCTTGCAGAGCCTGAACAACGTCAGATTTGATGACGTTGATCTGAGCGTAACGATCTTGTTTATCAGTGATCAGGTACGCATCACCCAGACGGGATTCAGACAGTGCAGCCACGCGAGCGTGCAGCTCGGAGTTAACCGCTTCTGGCTGCCAGTCCCATTTTGGCTTACCGGCTTCAGCAACCAGTGAGTTGATGTTGTCGATAACGATTTGTTGTTGTTCGTGGCCGAATACGACCGCGCCCAGCATCTGATCTTCGCTCAGCACTTCAGCTTCAGACTCAACCATCAGCACCGCGCCCTGAGTACCGGCAACAACCAGGTCCAGACGGCTTGTTTTCAGCTCATCTGCGGTTGGGTTCAGAACGTACTGGTCGTTGATGTAACCAACGCGTGCAGCACCGATTGGGCCGTTGAATGGAATACCAGACAGGCTCAGGGCAGCAGACGCACCGATCATCGCAACGATGTCAGGGTTAACTTGTGGGTTCAGGGAAACCACAGTCGCGATAACCTGAACTTCATTCAGGAAAGAGTCCGGGAACAGAGGACGGATCGGACGGTCAATCAGACGCGAAGTCAGCGTTTCGCCTTCACTTGGACGGCCTTCACGACGGAAGAAGCTACCCGGGATACGACCAGCAGCGTAAGTACGCTCCTGATAGTTAACTGTCAGCGGGAAGAAGCTCTGACCTGGTTTCGCTTTTTTCTGGCCAACAACGGTAACGAATACCGCGGTGTCGTCCATGCTAACCATAACAGCTGCAGTAGCCTGACGAGCCATCATGCCGGTTTCCAGCGTAACGGTGTGCTGGCCGTATTGGAACTTACGAATAGTCGGATTAAGCAATGTAATATCCTTGTTTGTGGCGCGCAGCTGTTATGACAGCAGTTCACACCGATAAATATCCGAGCTTCTCACTACATTCTCGCGACTAATGACAATCCTTATTGGCCTGACGTTGTGGCAATAAAGTCTCTCATTAGCCGCGCGAAAACATCTGTAACGGAAGTTCATGTTCTTAGAATAACAATAGAAACAGCAGCCATACAGTAACCTGATTTGCTGATGCTTCCTAGAATAAAGGGGCCTATTGGCCCCTTTACACTGAAACTCGCTTGATTAGCGACGCAGACCCAGACGTTCGATCAGGCTGGTGTAACGTGCTACATCTTTACGCTTCAGGTAGTCCAGCAGTTTACGACGCTGAGAAACCATACGCAGCAGACCACGACGGCTGTGGTGATCTTTTTTGTGCTCTGCAAAGTGACCTTGCAGATGGTTAATTTGAGCAGTCAGCAGAGCAACCTGAACTTCGGTAGAACCACTGTCGTTAGTGCCACGACCGAAGTCGGAAACGATTTGAGCTTTAGCTTCAACGCTTAGAGACATAATCTTACTCCAAAATATTATAGATAATTAAACGGGAGCCGATCTCTAATTCAGCTACCCAATGCATAAGCTGCGCTATTCTACCCTTTGCTATATGTGATCGCAAGGTGAGCAGAAAGCGCTTAATCCGTGTATTCGACGACTAAACGACGCGGCGCAATGCGCCCATCATCATCTATTTCGCCCACACCGATAAACTTACGTTCTTCGCCTTCGGTTATGCGAACCATGCCACTCGCCGGCGCGCCAGATGCCTGAACAGGTTGGCCCTGCTTAACATATCCGGCCACCACAGGCAGCAGATTCACTTCCGGGAAGTCTTCACATGCGCTGTCCATCGGCAACAACAAAGGATCCAGCAAAAGACGAGGCTCTATGCCCTGCTCTTCAGCCTGAGCAATCAATTCATGGAGTTTTTCCATGGTGACCATACGCTCAGAAGGATAGGTTGCGACCTGCAAACGACGCAGATAAGTCACGTGCGCACCACACCCCAACTTCTCGCCGAGATCATCGACAATCGTACGGATGTAAGTACCTTTTGAGCAGTGGATTTCCAGCTCAACTTCAAAACCTTCCCAGCGGATGAACTTGAGTTCATACACTGTAATACTGCGCGATTCTCGCGGAACTTCGATGCCCTGGCGCGCGTACTCATACAGCTTTTTCCCTTCGTATTTCAGTGCAGAATACATGGAAGGAATTTGCTGGGTTTCCCCGCGGAAGCTGTTGAGTGCGTCATCCAGTTGCTGCTGACTGAAGGTCACTTCACGTTCAGAAATGATCGCGCCTTCAGCATCAGATGTGTCCGTGCGCTGTCCCATACGGGCGATAACACGATAACGCTTATCGGAATCGAGCAGGAATCGGGAAAACTTGGTGGCTTCACCTAAGCACAACGGCAACATGCCGGTAGCCAGAGGATCCAGCGCACCGGTATGCCCTGCGCGGTTAGCGTTATAAAGACGTTTAACCTTTTGCAGAGCATCGTTGGACGACAAGCCAATCGATTTGTCCAGTAGCAGAACGCCGTGAATGTCACGGCCGCGGCGACGTGGGCGACTCATTTATACTTCCTCGTCATCGCCTGCAGCTGAACGACGTTCAGCATCGTTCTTCACAACGTTGGTCACCAGGTTAGACATGCGCATACCTTCAACCAAAGAGTTGTCGTAAGCGAAAGTCAGTTCCGGCACGACGCGCAAACGCATTGCTTTACCGATCAGCGTGCGGATGAAACCGGATGCGTCCTGCAAAGCTTTGATGCCATTTTGGACACGATCAGGATCGTGATTGTCAGTCGTCAGAACGTCCAGGAAGGTCACGAATACTTTGGCATAAGCCAGATCGCGTGAAACTTCAACGCCTGAAACTGTCGCCATTCCTACGCGCGGGTCTTTGACTTCGCGCTGTAAGATAATAGCGATTTCTTTTTGCATCTCCTGAGAGACGCGCTGAGTACGGCTAAATTCTTTTGCCATGATGCTTTTCTCCTCACTTGATCCAGACAAATAAGGGGGCGCAAGGCCCCCATCTGGATATCAGCTACTTCGCAAACGTTAAGCGATAGTACGTTTGATCTCGATGATTTCGAAGACTTCGATCACATCGCCAGCACGCACATCGTTGTAGTTCTTAACGCCGATACCACATTCCATGCCGTTACGAACTTCAGCAACGTCATCTTTGAAGCGACGCAGGGATTCCAGCTCGCCTTCATAGATCACCACGTTATCACGCAGTACACGGATTGGGTTGTTACGCTTGATCATACCCTCAGTAACCATACAACCTGCAATTGCGCCGAATTTAGGTGACTTGAACACGTCACGAACTTCAGCCAGGCCGATGATTTGCTGTTTGTACTCTGGCGCCAACATACCGCTCATCGCCTGCTTAACTTCGTCAATCAGGTTATAGATAACGGAATAGTAACGCAGATCCAGGCTTTCGCTTTCTACGACACGGCGGGCAGAAGCATCTGCACGGACGTTGAAGCCGAGGATGATCGCGTTGGAAGCAGCAGCCAGCGTTGCATCAGTTTCGGTGATACCACCTACACCCATGCCTACGATTTTGACTTTCACTTCGTCGGTAGACAAGCTCTGCAATGCATCGGAAATCGCTTCGCAAGAACCCTGTACGTCAGATTTCAGAACGATGTTCAGTTCAGAAACTTCACCTTCGGTCATGTTCGCGAACATGTTCTCCAGTTTAGATTTCTGCTGACGAGCCAGTTTAACTTCGCGGAATTTACCCTGACGATACAGAGCAACTTCACGAGCTTTCTTCTCGTCACGAACAACGGTCACTTCATCACCCGCAGCAGGAACGCTGGACAGACCCAGCACTTCGACAGGGATTGAAGGACCTGCTGACAGAATGTCACGACCCATTTCGTCACGCATCGCACGGACACGGCCGTATTCGAAGCCACACAGAATGATGTCGCCTTTATTCAGCGTACCTTCCTGAACCAGAACGGTAGCAACCGGGCCGCGACCTTTATCCAGGAAGGACTCGATCACAACACCACTCGCCATACCGGTACGAACAGCTTTCAGTTCCAGAACTTCAGCTTGCAGCAAGATGGCTTGCAGCAGATCGTCGATACCAGTACCGACTTTAGCAGAAACGTGGATGAACTGAGACTCACCGCCCCACTCTTCTGGCATAACGCCGTACTGAGACAGTTCGGTACGAACGCGATCCGGATCAGAGTCAGGCTTATCAATTTTGTTGACTGCAACGACGATTGGCACACCAGCAGCTTTCGCATGCTGAACTGCTTCGATCGTTTGTGGCATCACGCCATCATCAGCAGAAACAACCAGAACCACGATGTCCGTAGCCTGAGCACCACGAGCACGCATTGAAGTAAACGCGGCGTGTCCCGGTGTATCCAGGAAGGTGATCATGCCATTTTCGGTTTCAACGTGATAAGCACCGATGTGCTGGGTAATACCACCGGCCTCGCCTGCTGCCACTTTCGTAGAACGAATGTAGTCAAGCAAAGAGGTTTTACCGTGGTCAACGTGGCCCATGATGGTCACAACCGGAGCACGTGGCTCAGCGGCAGCAGAAGAAGCTGTATCACGATCGCTCATCAGCGCTTCTTCCAGCTCGTTCTCACGACGCAGAATAACTTTGTGGCCCATTTCTTCCGCAACCAGCTGAGCAGTTTCCTGATCAATAACCTGGTTGATGGTGGCCATGGCGCCCAGTTTCATCATGGTTTTGATGACCTGAGAACCTTTCACTGCCATTTTGTTTGCCAGTTCGGCAACAGTAATGGTTTCGCCAATCACGACATCACGGTTAACCGCGATAACAGGCTTGTTGAAGCTCTGTTGCAGGGTGCTTGGTTTGCGTTTGCCTTTACCATTACGGCCAACAGCACGGGCTTCTTCGCGATCCGCTTTAGATTCGGACAGCTTGTTGCCTTTCTTCTGTTTGGTCGCTTTGCCACCGCGGGTACGGCTACGACGTTCGCCTTCAACTTTGGCGTCATTCTCGTCTTCAGCAGCACGGGCGTGGGTAGAAGTGGTGACATGGTAGTCAGCAGATTCTGATTCGCTTGGCGCGGCAGTTTCAGTCCAGACACCAGAGTCAGCCATTTTACGGGCTTCTTCTGCAATGCGCTTGGCGTTTTCTTCAAGCTTACGCTGGGCTTCTTCTTCCGTTTTGCGTTTCAGCTCTGCGGCTTCAGCTTCACGGCGTGCTTTCTCTGCCTGAGCTGGTTTGGTTACTTCATCGGTATGTTGATTCGTCACTTTATCTTTTTCCGCTGCGTCACGCTTAGCTTTATCAGCGGCCTCACGTTTAGCTTGCTCTTCGGCGGCGCGCTTGGCTTTTTCCTGAGCTTCGCGCTGGGCTTGCTCTGCTGCTACACGCTGTGCCTGTTCTTCCGCGTCACGCTTCGCCTGCTCTTCCGCTTCGGCCTGGGCAATCTCTGCCTCGGTCATATCACGTTTAACATAAGTGCGTTTCTTGCGGACCTCGATTTGCACCGATTTACTCTTCCCGCCGGTGCTCGGAATATTCAGTGTACTACGCGTTTTGCGTTGTAACGTCAGTTTGTTTGTCGCACCTGAGTTTCCACCATTCAAATGCGCCAACAATGTTTCTTTTTCTTGCTGGGTCACAGAGTCAGCTTCGGACTTCGAGATCCCTGCATCAGCAAATTGCTGTACCAGGCGATCTACCGGTGTCTGAATCTCTGCCGCCAGCGATTTTACAGTTACATCTGTCATGCTGTTCCTTCCTGCTACAGTTTATTACGCGTTGTCGCCAAACCAGCAGATATTGCGCGCAGCCATGATAAGTTCACCAGCCCGCTCGTCAGTAAGACCTTCAATATCAGCCAGATCGTCGACACCCTGCTCGGCAAGATCTTCCAGCGTACAAACCCCTTGGGCAGCCAGTTTAAATGCCATGCTACGTTCCAGACCCGCCAGGTTCAGCAGATCATCAGCAGGCTTTTTATCACCGAGACTTTCTTCCTGGGCTAAAGCAATAGTGGTCAGCGCTTCTTTTGCACGTTCGCGCAGCGCGTCCACGGTGTCTTCATCCAGGCCGTCGATTTCAAGCAGTTCGTTGACTGGCACGTAAGCCAGTTCTTCAAGCGTAGAGAAACCTTCTTCTACCAGAACCGTGGCAAAATCTTCATCAATGGCCAGGTATTTCGTGAAGGTATCAATCGCAGCGTGTGCCTCAGCCTGATGCTTGGCTTGCAGGTCGTCTGCTGTCATCACGTTCAGTTCCCACTTGTCATCACCACGATGCTGTTTCAACAATTGGGAGGCCAAACGCACGTTCTGACCATTACGGCCAATCGCCTGTGCCAGGTTGCTGGCTTCGACGGCGATATCCATGGTGCATTTATCTTCATCAACAACGATGGAAGCGACGTCTGCCGGCGCCATAGCGTTGATCACGAATTGCGCAGGATTATCATCCCAAAGGATAATATCGATACGTTCACCGCCCAGTTCACTGGATACGGCCTGAACGCGTGCGCCACGCATACCGACACAGGCACCTACCGGGTCGATACGTTTATCGTTGGTTTTCACTGCGATTTTTGCACGGGAACCGGGATCACGGGCTGCCGCTTTAATCTCAATCAGCTCTTCACCAATTTCTGGTACTTCGATGCGGAACAGTTCGATCAGCATCTCATTACGTGAACGGCTGACAAACAACTGGGCGCCACGTGCTTCCGGACGAACATCATACAGCACGCCACGGATACGGTCGCCAGAGCGGAAGTTTTCACGCGGAAGCATGTCTTCACGCAGGATAACGGCTTCAGCGTTGCTGCCTAAATCCAGTGCGATGCTGTCGCGGTTTACTTTTTTAACGACACCAGTGACGATTTCGCCCTGTTGTTCGCGGAATTGCTCAACCACCATTGCACGTTCTGCTTCACGTACTTTTTGTACGATAACTTGTTTAGCAGTCTGTGTGGTGATGCGGTCGAAAGTGACCGACTCAATTTGGTCTTCGATGTATCCGCCAAGCTCGATGGACGGATCTTCGTATTGTGCGGCCTCGAGGGTGATCTCGCGGGTAGGCTGAGTCACTTCGTCGACTGCAACCCAACGACGGAAGGTATCAAAATCACCGGTTTTGCGGTCAATGCTGACGCGGACTTCGATTTCCTGCTCGTATTTTTTCTTGGTCGCTGTTGATAATGCAATTTCCAGCGCTTCAAAAATCTTCTCGCGCGGGAGGGATTTTTCATTAGAAACTGCTTCTACAACAGCCAGAATCTCTTTGTTCATCCTAGTTGCCTCTTCCAAACTCTTTAAAAGTGGGGTACCAGGTTCGCTTTCTGGATGTTGCTCAGTGCGAACACTTCATCTTTCCCTTCCACTGTCACCGTGATCATTTCGCCTTCGACAGCCTTAATAATGCCCTGCCATTTGCGACGGTTCTGCACAGCCATTCGCAGGACAATGCTAACTTCGTCACCGAGGAAACGTTGATAATGTTCAGCGGTGAACATAGGACGATCAAGGCCTGGAGAGGAAACTTCCAGGTTATAGGCGACGGTGACTGGATCTTCTACGTCCAGCACAGCGCTCACCTGGTGGCTGACATCAGCACAATCATCAACATTGATCCCGGCGTCACTATCAATATAGATGCGCAACGTCGATTGGCGAGCCCGAACGAACTCGATGCCAACCAGCTCAAAGCCAAGTGCCTCGACTGGTGCTGTAATCAGCTCTGTTAATTTTTGTTCTAATGTGGACAAGCCCACCCCCAAGACATAAAAAAAGGGCTAAATAGCCCAGTGATTCTGTTGCCAAATAACAAAAAACCCCGATAAATCGGGGCTTTATGCAACTGGACCCTATTTGCCGCACAGGCGGCTTCGGTGCAACTTTCGCAAAGTATTATTTTCAAATTGAAGCTTTCAAATTGGAGCTGCAGAACATCACAGGAAGATACTGAAAGTCTATTTGAAATAAACACTTAGGGAAAGTGGTTGCGGGGGCCGGATTTGAACCGACGACCTTCGGGTTATGAGCCCGACGAGCTACCAGGCTGCTCCACC